>JBDSML010000067.1:0-9524 GCA_039915865.1 Gemmatimonadaceae bacterium
TCGGCGTCAGGGATCGCTTCGACATCGCTTGGGCCTGCGACACCGGCGCCTCCACGAAGTACCGGTTGGATTCGCGTGGTTCGCGGATGGCTTGCTCGATGGATCGCTGGGCTTTGGCGGGGAAGGCGAGCTCGGTGAACCAGTCTATGACCGCGTCGAGGCACCAGCGACCCCCGCTCCGAGGGCGCTCCTCGCGGTTCCCTCGGCGCAGCAGGTCAACATCACCGGGCTGGCGGGCGAGAAGATCGATAACGTTCTCGCCTAGGCGCAAACGATCATCGACGACTTCCTCGCTGATGCACAGCCCTCCAGCACAGGGCATTGACCACGCGGTCGATGGCTCGCGGGCCACGACCCTGTGTTTAATCGCGCAGGTCCGCATTGAGGTGTGGCACTCCGCCGTCGTCAAGCCACCGCTCTTCGCAGATTCACTCAAGGGTTGGTTCACCGGCGCCGTCGGCATCGCAGCGGACGTGTCTCCGGCGGGCGAAATGTGCGCCACA
Organism: Gemmatimonadaceae bacterium; assembly: GCA_039915865.1. Lineage (GTDB taxonomy): Bacteria > Gemmatimonadota > Gemmatimonadetes > Gemmatimonadales > Gemmatimonadaceae > AG11. The sequence goes on from JBDSML010000067.1 coordinate 504, forward strand.
GTGAGCAAGATGCTCGCTCCGTGCAGGGACTGCGCGGCGTGTTCGACGCGCGCGCGGCAAAGAGCAGCACGTCGCCGGGATCGAGCACGTACTCCTTGTCGAGTGCGAAAAACGTCACTGGCTGACGAACCAGAGATCATCAGTGATGTCTTGCCGTCATCGCGAAGCTGCTCGATATCGTCGACAGCGTGCGGCGCGACACGTCAGCGCTGGTCGTTTGGCTTCGCAATCAATGACGCAGGCTGCTCCCGGCGACGGCGTCGCGGATCTTCTGACGCGCACGCTTGACAACAGCCGTATGGCTCAGCCGGGACTCAGGCCCGGTTCAGCTTGACGGCATACTCTCCATGTCAGGCGCTGTACTGAGCGCGAAGGAGAAGGACGTCGAGACGTCGCCAATATCGGCGACACGTTCCCTGGGATGCCATGCAACAAGCGACCATAGCCATTGCTGGCATGAGTTGCGGTGGATGCGTGAGTGCCGTGAAGAAGGCGCGCGGTGCCGTAGCGGGTGCACGCGTCGATGACGTGACGGTGGGTTCGGCAACGGTCAGCTACGACGCGTCGCGAACGGACCCTGCCGCGCTTGCTCAGACGGTGCGCGACGCCGGATACAGACCCCTCACAGCGGAGTTACCGGTGGCTGCAGGCGCAACAGACGCTGCGGTGGCTGCGGTGGCGGAAACAGCAACGGCGGCGGAAGCTGCTGCGGCTGATCAATACTACGGACGGGTTGTTCAAAACCATGGCTGAGGGCGAGACACCGTGTTCCACTTCTATGATGGGTATCACTTCATCGGAATGCACCTGCTCTGGTGGGTGTTCTGGTTCGCATTCATCTCGATTGTGTTCAGGGTGTACGAACCAGTTCCCAGAAGCCGAGGCGGAAAGAGTGCCCGGCTGTAACTCTCTGGCCCGGCTGCTGGAGCGCGGGCAATGACTGCTGAGCAGGGGTTCATCCTCGTCACCGGTTCCAATGGCGAGATTGGCCAGGCTGTGATGAAGCGATTCACGGGGAAATTCGACCAGGTCGTCGGCTTCGACCGCAAGGCACCGGATCCGCCGCCTCCTGGCTGCACCCACATGGCCGTGGAGATGACGTCCGACGAGAGCGTGCGCGACGGTCTTCGCATTCTCCGTGAACATCACGGGCCGCGGATCGCATCGATCATCCATCTCGCCGCATACTACGACTTCTTTGGTGCGCCGAGCCCGAAGTACGACGAAGTCACGGTGCGGGGCACAGAACGTCTGCTGCGGGGCGTGCAAGCGGCCGGCTTTCAGGTCGAACAGTTCGTCTTCTCCAGCACGATGCTAGTGCATGCGCCCGGCGAGCCGGGCCAGTTCATCAATGAAGACTGGCCGATCCAACAGACCTGGGCATACCCGGAGTCAAAAGTCCGGACCGAGCAGCTCATCCGGTCCGGCCGTGGGAATATTCCTGTTGTGCTGCTCCGTATCTCGGGCGTCTATGACGACGGCTGCCACTCGATTCCACTCGCACACCAGATACAGCGCATTTACGAGCGGCAGTTCACGAATCACTTCTATTCTGCGTCCACGGCGCATGGCCAGGCGTTCATGCACGCCGACGAGCTCGTTGACGCCATCGAGCGAGTGGTGGAACGCCGGGCGCAGTTGCCACCCGAGCTGCCAGTGTTGCTCGGGGAACGAGAAGCGCTGAGCTACGACGAGTTGCAGCACACGCTGTCTCGCCTGATCCACGGCACGCCTCTGGAGACGATCGTCGTGCCGCGGTTGCCGGCGAAGCTTGGCGCGTGGGTGATGAATCTCGTTCCGGGACAGACGCAGTTCATCAAACCCTGGATGATCGACCGTGCTGGAGATCATTACGCACTCGATCTGACGAAGGCTCGCACGTCGCTCGAGTGGGAGCCAAAGCATTCGCTTCGCGAGACGCTGCCGAAGATGGTCGCGGCGCTGAAAGCCGATCCGATGGGCTGGTACAAGGAGAACAAGCTTGAGCCGTCCTCGAAGGTAAAGCGAAGCGCCAGCGCGTCGCCCGAGAAGGCTCCCGCGTGAGTCACGAGCATGGTGGACAACGCGCCGAGCCTGCCGGCCATGCCGCGCCCGCGCAGGGTGCGGCGCCAGTCGTGGTCGCCACTGCGGCAATGGCGCACGATGGAATGACACCGGGCGACGTCATGGCGGATTCCCCCATGACGCACGGACAGAGCACATCGTGGCCGCACTTCGCCAACATGGTGCTCGGTCTGTGGCTCATCACGAGCGTGTTCGCGCTCGACTATCGGAGTAAGCCGCTCGAGATGAGCGACGTCGGCAGCGGCACCGTCATCATTGTTCTCGCCGTGCTGTCGTTATCGCAGCGACCGCTGGTACGCTTCTGGGCCCCGTGGACCAACTCGCTCGTCGGTCTCTGGTTGCTCTTCGCGCCGCTCGCATTCTGGGCGTCCACGGCTGCGGTGTACTCGAACGACACGCTCGTTGGAGCGCTCGTGATCGTGTTCGCCATCCTCGCGCCCGGCATGCCCATGGCGGCCGGCATGTCGATGGTGGAAGGTCCTGATGTGCCGCCAGGATGGTCCTACAATCCATCGAGCTGGCCGCAGCGCGCACCAATCATCGTGCTCGCGCTCGTCGGCTTCTTTTTGTCACGGCAGATGGCTGCGTTCGAACTGCAGCACATCACTTCGTTCCCCGATCCCTTCTTCGGAATGGGCACCGTGCGCGTGCTGACCTCCACGGTGTCGAAGTCCTTCCCGATCCCCGACGCGGGACTCGGCGCATTCGCGTACATGATCGAGTTTCTGATGGGATTCATGGGCGACAAGGCGCGATGGCGCACGATGCCGTGGATGGTCACGTTCTTCGGCGTTCTCGTCGTGCCGCTCGGCGCCGTCAGCATCACGCTCATCATCCTGCAGCCGCTCGCGGTGGGAGCATGGTGTACGCCCTGTTTGATCGCGGCGGCCGCGATGGTGCTCATGATCGCGCTCACGCTCGACGAGGTCGTGGCCATGTGCCAGTTCCTCGCGCAGGCCCGTCGCGAGGGCCAGCCCTTCTGGCGCACGTTCTGGCTCGGTGGCACGCTCCGCGTCCTGCCTGCAGTCAGTCCGGTGCACGCCGATGTGGTGCGGCCAATGGCCATGCTCTGGGGCGTGGCGTTGCCGTGGAACCTTCTGGTGAGCGTTGCGCTCGGCATTTGGTTGATGTTTACACCGTCCGTGCTGGGCAGCGCCGACGCGGCCGCGCACAGTGACCACCTGCTTGGCGCGCTCATCGTCACCTTCGCCGTGATGGCACTTGCCGACGTCGGACGCGCGTTGCGGTTCGTGAACATACTCTTTGCGGCATTGGTGATCGCGGCGCCGTGGGTCGTGAGTGGCGCGACGAGCAGCTCACGCTGGAGCGACCTGATCGCCGGTGTACTCGTGATTCTGTTCAGCGTGCCGCGCGGCGCCGTCGGCGAACGGTACGGGAGTTGGCAGCGGTTCATTCGATGAGACAGAGATGAAAGTGCCGGACAGGCGTCCGACGTTCGTCCGGCATGGTGCCGTGCGAATCTCTCCGGCGCTGATCGTCAATCGAAGTGAGGCAAGCATCATGACGGTGCGACACGTCAGGCCTGTGCTCTCCATGATCGGTCTCCTCATCGTGGAGATGATCATCGGATATGAGTGGTTGATCTCCGGACTCGTCAAGGTGGTGCAAGGCGACTTTCCATCGGGGCTGGGGGCCACGCTTCTTGAAAGGTTGCCCAAGGTACCCGCGTGGTATGGTCGCTTTCTCAGCGGCGCCGTCATTCCAAACGCCCCGTACTTCGGCTATGCGATCGAGATTGCGGAAGTTCTCGCTGGAGTAGCTCTCCTCGCTGGTCCCGTAATCGCCCTCTTCGCGTGGGAGCGGGTGCCACACTGGATGCGCCAGGCTGTCCTGTTTGTCACGGCCGTTGCCACCATCGGTGGAGCCTTCCTCGCCATCAACCTCCACATCGCCAACGCGGTCAGCCATCCCTGGTTCTTTCCTGTGGACAGCTTCGATGAAGGCATCGACCTCGACAGTATTCTGCCCGCGATTCAGATGGTGATCGCCTGGATCAGCATCATGCTGTTTCGGCGCCTTGGGCGTGAAACACCCGCTGGCGCCCGAGTAATGCTGGGAAGCTCATGATCGTGTGGATCCGCACTTCCATCGCTCGGAGATGCCGCATGGGCGCTCCACGTTGCACCCCACGCCAAGAGTAAGGAGAACGGTCATGCAATGGTTCATGATAAACTGGTTCTGGGTGCTGATCGGCATTGCGTTCGTCGGGATGCACCTCGTCGGTCATGGGGGTCACGGCGGGCATGGCGGGCATGGCGGGCATGGCGGGCATGGCGGGCATGGCGGGCATGGCGGTGGTGATCGTCCGGAACGCACACAAGAAGGAGATCCGCAAGCGTCGCGGGATCGCGACACCTCGGGGACTCCGGGCGGTCATCACCACTGAATCCGGGTGGCGGCATTCACCTTCCAATAACATCCATCGAGACAATAGAAATGCTCAATCTCAAAGTCGTGACCTGGTCGCTGGGCCTATTTACCGCCATCAGCTTCGTACTCTGCGTGATTTACGGCATGATCGTGCCACCAAGCCTGCACATGGAACAAGCACTCGAGGCAGTGCTGCCTGCCTTCAAATGGCTGACGTTCGGCGGCTTCGTGCTTGGACTGATCGAGAGTTTTCTCTACGGTGTGTATGCAGGGCTCGTCTACGTACCCATCCACAACGCGCTCTCCCGTCGCTGGAATGCTCCTTCGGGGCACGGAACACGATGAGCGCACGCAACGGAGTTGGCCCTGGAGCTTATGCTGGAAGCGGTACGACTCGCCACACGAAGGGATCGGCCCAAACGCACAGTGCGCCTCACGCTCCATGACGATCATATCGAGAGGAGAGAACATGCACCGCTCGTGCACGCGCAGACACAGACGTCGTGATTCGGCAACCTCCGCCTTGCTGGCGGTGGCCCTGCTCAGCCTCCTCGGCCTGCCCAGGTATGCTGCGGCACAGGGCGCACCTTCACCGCCGGCCAAGGAAGAAGGGGAAGCGCCTCACCCATTCCTGACGCATATGGGAATGCCGGAGGGCGTCGGCGTGTTCGCCCTCAGAGTCTCTGGGCTCGCAACACGCGCCGACGGCAAGACTACAGGCGACTTCGGCTTCCACCTCGAGACCGGCCTGACGAAAACCATCGGACTCCACATTCGCAACGACGCCTTCCTGACCAATGCGCGCACCGAGGTCATGCTCCAGTTTGCGGCGATCATGAGCGAGGATGGGATGAGCGGTTTCGCCCCGCTCATCGAGTTCGAATTCCCCACCCATTCCGGCGCCGGCAGCCGGATCGGATCACTGATCGGATTCACGACGGCACTCGCGAACCCTCGGGTGTCGTTCAACCAGGTCTTCCACTACAGCCCCCGCGAAGACGCGGTGGAGGGGAGTGCTGCGTTGGTCGCCCGCGTCGCAAAGGGAGTCTTCCCGGTCGTTGAGGTGCTCGGGGAGGGAGGGAGCGGTGCAACGGCTGCGATCGGTCTTCTAGTCGGGCTCAAGATGCGCGTGCGCGAGGGCATCCATCTCGGGGTCGCTTATCAGGTGCCCCTGAGCAACAGGCGGGACTTTGCATCTCGCGCGCTGTTGCAACCGGAGTTCGAGTGGGGGCAGAAGTGATCACGCCAGAAACGTGCGTCGGAATCGGACATCGAGCTTGGCGCTCACCCATTCATCAGGAGCAACTCCAATGAGGGTCGCGAATCCGAAGGAACCGCAAGCGCAGCATCCCAAGACGGGCGCGAACCACGCGTCACCAACCGTGCTGAAGGGAGTGGACCCGGTCTTGGGGAAGACAATCGATACCGTACCGGTCACCGCCGGGCACCAGAGTCCGGCGATCGTGGCGCGCCGAATTGCAGAATCCACCATATCAAAAAAGAGGGGTGTCACCGTGAGAACAGGCCTACAGTTTGGCCTCCTGGCCATTGCGCTTATCGCGGCGCCGCTCGCCGCTCAACAGCATCAGCACAGCGATACGATGCCCGCGGCCGGCAAACAGCAGATGGGCATGAGGGACTGCGCGATGATGGGAAGCATGATGTCGATGATGGGGCAGGGCGGTGGTATGTCGATGATGGGGCAAGGCGGTGGGATGGAGATGATGACGACGATGCGGTACGCCCCGTCAAATGTGCTGAAGAACAAGGGTCTCCTGAAGCTGTCGCCAGATCAGGTGTCTCGAATCGAGGCCACGACCGACGGAGGGATGGGAAAGCCCGGCATGGACGGTATGGGGACGACCGACAATCCGATGATGAAGCAGATGCAGGCGCGGCAGGCCCAGCTCAAGACGGCGTTTGACATCTCCCCGCCGGACGAGGCTGCCATCGCGGCCGCGGTGATGCCCATATCAGCAATGCACGGTTCGATGATGGCGCAGCGCCTCGTCACGGCGGCACGGGTGCGTGACATTCTTACACCAGTCCAACGTGAACAACTTGGCAAGCTGCCGTCTCCCTGCATGAACAGCGACTCGGGCATGATGATGAAGCGTAAAATGCCTGCGCCCAAGCACTAGGGCGACCCGATGGGCGGTATCATCCCCTCAATCGGCGTTCACCGGACGGCGCACCTGTGGAGGCCAGGATGCGTCAACCAGGCAAGAACGCGGTCAAGACATGGGGGTGGAGGCGGCGCTGATGGACTCAGTGGTTGGCGCACCTCGATCGTTCGGAGTATCAGGTCGTCACGCACGATGTGGCAGACATCAACGCCGGCGCACTCTCGGGAGACCTCATGGATGTACTGATTCTCGCGACCAAAGCCTGCCCCCATCGCCAGAACCTGGATAGGAACTCGAGCACCTGCAGATCCCGTTGCCTCGGGCTGACCACTACCCAGCCGGTGAAGGAGTAGTGGCCAACCGAAGGAGGCAGTAGCCCAAATCAGAGGATGCGACGCCGGTTCCGCTCATCCTTGCGAGTGATGATGATGTCGAGCGTGATCGGGAACGATACGAAATGACTCGGAGCTATCACGTGCATGCCGCTGACGCCGACGTTGGTAAGCGGAGGACGATGCCATTGACAAATCGTCTGGGTGAGTCGCGATGTCGTCATTGAATCAAGCAAGTACTGTCTTGCGACCGACAGCGCGCGACTGCTGAGGCTGGAGACATGAACCCGTCCTTCGTGGACGTGGCACCATAAACATGGACCGAGATCATGAAACACACGCACATTCGCAGGATCATCGGCGCCACGGTATCGATCGGCGGGCTGAGCCTGGCGGGCTGCGTGGGCGCCAACAATCAGCAAGGTGGTTCCGGAGGCGCGATGATGGGAGGCCACTATGGCAACGGCTGGATGGGTGGATTTGGCGGACCATGGATGCTGCTCCTGATCGTCGCTGCTGTCGGGCTCGTGGCATGGATCGTCGCACGGGGGAGGAACAAGAAATGAGATGGGCAATCAAGAAGTTCGACCTCGACGATCCACGGTTCAATCCCCGGCCGCGCTGCAAACAACTCCCTGTGAGTTGCAGCCGGCATCTTGACTGCGTGATGGGTGAAAACCCGGCACTGAACGGGGAGAACCAATACTTCAGAGTCGCATTTTGGAACCGCGCGGAGGGGACGGTCGAGCGCGTGATCCAGTGCGGCGGACCGAAGCGGATGGTCACGGCGTTCGGGAAGACCCCCCGTGGCTATCAGCGGCGGATCCCGATGTTCGTGCCCCCAAGGGGGTCACTGGAGGCCGATTCTTGTTTAGGGGTGCGAAGAGTTCAGTCGAGGGCGAGCCGACGCATCCCCTTAGCGGCGAGGCTCGTTCGAGCGAACGGTGTCCAGTCCAAAGTCGCCCGCGGATCGATCCCGGTGTGACGTCGATAACGCGCGGCTACCGCACTCCGCTCTACATTCTTCCGTTCGACCACCGTGCGTCGTTCCAGCGCGGGATGTTCGGGTGGAACGGGACCCTCGGCGCCGAGCAGACGGCGCGGATCGTCGCCGCTAAACGGGTCATCTACGACGGCTTCGTCGCGGCCGTGGCAGGCGGGGTTCCGAAGGAACACGCCGGCATCCTCGTGGACGAGCAGTTCGGGGCCGCCATCCTGCGCGACGGGAGCTACAGCGGCTACATCACCAGCGCGTCGGTGGAGAAGAGCGGGCAGGAGGAATTCGACTTCGAGTTCGGTGACGCTTACGCGCCGCATATCGAGGCCTTTGCGCCGACGTTTGCCAAGGTGCTGGTGCGCTACAATCCCGACGGCGACGCGGCCATGAATCAGCGGCAGGCCGCACGACTTCGGCGTCTGTCCGAATACCTCGAAACCAGCCCGTCGAAGTACATGTTCGAGCTGTTGGTGCCGTCGACGCCCACCCAACTGCAAGCCCTCGGCGGAGACACGCAGGCCTATGACCGGACACTCCGGCCCTCGTTCATGGTCCGAGCCATCCGCGAACTCCAGGATGCCGGGGTGGAGCCGGACGTCTGGAAGATCGAGGGGCTCGACCGATGGGAAGACGACGCCCGCATCGTGGAGACGGTCCGACGCGATGGCCGACGCGACGTGGGCATCATCGTCCTCGGCCGCGGGGAGAGCGAGGCGCACGTTCGCACCTGGCTGGCGACGGCAGCGGCCGTCCCCGGGTTCATCGGATTCGCCGTCGGACGAACCACGTTCTGGGAGCCGCTGGTGTCCATGCGCGACGAGAAGATCTCCCGTGAGGCTGCGGTGGCGGAAATCGCGCGCCGATATCGTCAGTGGGTGGACGTCTTCGTGCAGGCTCAAGGCGCGGATCATAGTTCCGACATCGCGCCGGCGCCGCCGTGAGCAGCACACCCCGCGACAATACATCGAGCCGGCGTGCGCCCTCGATTTCGGAAAATGTGAAAGGAGGAGAGCGATGAAGTACGGATTCCTGTTGGTGGCGGCCTCGTTGATTGCATTGTCGACGAATGCCTCCGGTCAGGGCGATGAGAAGCGCGAGAAACCGGAGAAGG
>JBDSML010000080.1:0-24803 GCA_039915865.1 Gemmatimonadaceae bacterium
CTGTTGAGTTCGACGTGGTCCAGGGCGCAAAGGGCCCGGCCGCTGAGAACGTCGTCAAGCTCGGCCGCTAAACGGCGAGTCGGACTGGCTGGTCGTCACTGACGAGCTGAACTAGTCCTCTCGAAAAAACAGGAAGCGCCCCGTTCTCAGCAATGAGAACGGGGCGCTTCTGGTTGCGTGGTGTATTGCCGCGCAGCGGCGTACTCTCGCATCAGCGGTGGCCATTGAAGGTGCATGTGTCGCTGGCTTCGAGCGGTCGTCTTCTGGGTCTACCCCTCCCAATCCAGCGATGCCAACAAAGCGCTCTCTGAAGAAATCGGCGTCCGCAGCGCCGCGCGGGACACCAAAAGCCGCGGCTACGGACCTCGAGCACATCCTCGCTGATTCCGGCGCACGGGGTGGCCGTGCGGATTGGGGTGTTCTCACGGCGTTGACCGAGTGGGCATGGGCGGTACCGGGCCGAAAGGCGATCCCATTCGCCGATGTCCCTGACGGCGCGCGAATGTTGATCCTCATGAACGAGTTGGTGAGCGCGCTCAATTCGTCTGGACTCCTCTATCTGGCGGATTGGGAGCTCGGCAATGACTACGGTGACATCCGGCAATGCACGGAGACGATCGGGGCACACATGACGATGGCGTATCTCGACGAGTTTGCCGCACTCTTCCCCCGGAATCGAGTGCCGGTTGATCGGGACGCGCGGTCGGCTGCGCTCGAGCGCCGAGAAGCGCGGGATGCAAAGAAGGGCCTGAGTCCGATCGTGACCATCGACCAACGATATCGCGAAGCGGCCCTCGACGAGATTCCGGTACGCGTGCGCGACTACGTGCGCAACAACAAGCTCCGCTTCGAGGCAGAGACCTCCGCGGCCGCGGCGCAGCCCGCCGGGTCGTCACCCGATGACCTGCTACTCGACGAGCGCGACTTCATCACGTTCAATGAAGGACTACTCGCCCGGTATGGCGCGGATGCGGCATACGTACTGCCGCGGACGAGCGCACGCGCGCAGGTGACATCATTCAGGTGAGAGTCGGCCGGCGCTTTGCGTATCTCCAAGCGACCCACGTGCACCGCTACGCGGGTTCGAGAGGCCCGGTGATGCGCGGTATCGAAGGCGTCGTGCCCGAGGCACTCGAAGGTGCCGCCCTCGCCGCACATGCGGGTGGGCCGACCACGTTCGTGGGGATGGTGAGGGTGGACCACGCGCGGGCGAACAAGAAGGCAAAGCTCGTTGCGCGCGGTCTGCCGGTGCCGCCCACGCATGCGAAGTTTCCGGCCTTCCTGTTTCACTGGGGAAAGACGCGTGATGGGCGCAACGTCTGGGGCGAGTGGGAGGGCGGCGATCACGCGACGGCACAGCACGTCGGTCCGTTGTCACCGAAGCTGATGTCATGCCCTGTCGTCAGTTACAGCCCATACCCTGAAAGCATTGGCGATGCGTTCCGGGATGGATGGACTGCAGCGCAAGAATACGAGTCCGAGGGCGAGTCACCACCCCGGACCGTGTGACGCATCAGGGCACCAATGCGCCGAACACGGCTGCCTTCCATGGAATGCTGCGCAGCGGCTCGGGCTCCGTGCCAGGAATGAAGTACTCAGTGTATCGACGCTCGGGCGGTGTAGTGGCGTTCGCGAGCTGTCCGGTGAGCCGGTCGAGTTCCGCGGTGACGAGGCCAACCGGCGGAGTCCACTGCGAGGGCGCGGGCCTCCCCGCGTAGTAGCGCGCCATCATCGCACCCCAGATCGGCGCGGCGAGCGAACCGCCCGCGGCGCCTGGCGTGATCGTCTTCGGGCGATCGAAGCCGAGCCACACACCGGCGACAAGGTCGGGGGTCATGCCCATGAACCAGACATCCACGTTGTCGTTGGTCGTGCCGGTCTTGCCCGCGACGAGAATGCTCGCCGGCACCGCCTTTCGTGCCGGCGTGCCCGTTCCTCGCTCGACCGCATCGCGCATCATGTCGCGCACGATGAACGCGATGCGTGGATCGATCACCGGCTGCGGCATCGACGGCGCCTGGCTGTAGACGACGCGACCTGCCGCATCCTCGATGCGTGTGACGATGCGCGGCTCCACCGCGTTGCCGAGGTTGGCCCACACCGCGTATGCGGCCACGTAATCAATGGGGCGCACGACGGACGCGCCCAGTGCGCTGGCTGGCACTTCGGCGATCGGCGTCGACATGCCGGCGCGATGCGCGATCGCCGCCATCGAATCGAACCCGATGCGCAACGCGAGTTGCACAGCGACAGGGTTCCGCGAGTGGATCAACGCTTCGCGCAGCGTGATGGCGCCGAGGAACTTGTTGTCGGAGTTGTCGGGGCTGTAGATGGCGCCATTCGCCATCGTGATCGCGAGCGCCGTATCGGGAACGATGGTCGCCGCGCTGAGGCTGTCCTCGAGTGCCTTCGCGTAGACGAACGGCTTGAACGAGCTGCCCGGCTGTCGCATCGCGCGTGTGGCACGATTGAATGGCGCCATCGCGTAGTTGCGTCCACCGACGAGTGCACGCACGTCGCCCGTATACGGATCGATGGCGACGACGGCGCCCTCGAGCAGGTCGCCGACGCCTTTCGCTGACGCCCATGTGGGATGCCTGAAGTCCTTCCGCTTCTCGACGGTAGCGGTGCCTTCGACGAGCGCCTGCACGGCGGCGCGCTGCAGTGCGGGATCGGCAGTCGTGTAGACGCGATATCCGCCAATGGCGACGTTCACGCCAGCGCGCTCTGCGGCCTGCCGCGCCGCATCGACGAAATACTGTGACGGCGCGGCGGCACCGGCGTTCGCCGCAGTCACGACCGGTTCCGCGCGCGCACGCTCGGCATCCCCAACCGAGACGAGCCCCTGCGCCGCCATCATGCCCAGGATCAAGTCGCGCCGTCCCTTGGCCTTGTCGGGAAAGCGCGACGGATCGTAGCCAACCGGTGACTTCGGCAGCGCAGCGAGTGTCGCGGCTTCAGCGAGCGTGAGCCGAGTGGCGCTCTTGGCGAAATGATGCCGAGCCGCGGACTCGATGCCATACCAACCGTGACCGAAGTTGATCTGGTTGATGTAGGCCTCGAGGATCTGCTCCTTCGAATAGTGGTTCTCCATCTCTCGTGCCGCCAACTGCTCGCGGACCTTTCGCATGGGGCTCAAGTCGCGCCGGTCGATCAGGTCCGGATGCATGTTGCCGACGAGCTGCTGCGTGATGGTGCTCGCGCCGCCCCGGTGGTCGCCGGTGATCTTCTCGAGGAGCTTGCCCTTGAGTGCACCCGCCACGCCGATCAGGTCGACACCGTCGTGCTCGTAGAAGCGGTGATCTTCCACGGCGACGAATGCCTGCCCCACATACTTCGGCAGCGTACGGATCGAGATGCTGGTGCGTGACTCGGATCCGATCTCGCCGATGAACGCGCCGTCGCGGGCGTAGACGAGCGATGACTGTTTCTGCGGGACGATCTGCCAAGCCTGGCCAGAGCTCGGCGCAGCAGGTGACTGGGCCCCCAGCCGCAGAGCGCCGAGGAGGACGAGGAGACGAAGCGTTCGAAGCATTGGACAAGAGTACATTCGGTGAGTGCTGAAGTTCCGGTTCTGCCGACGCGCACCTTATCTTCACCACATGAGCGATTTCGTCACCCTCGCGCTCGCCCAGTTCCAACCTCGCAAGGGCGACTATGCGGGAAACCTCGCCCGCATTGCCGGGATCCTGACGCAGGCTGCGGCTCTCGAACCGCGCCCGGAGCTGGTGTGTTTTCCCGAAACCGCGCTGAGCGGGTACTTCCTCGAGGGCGGTGTGCGTGAGCACGCGGTAACGGCCGGAAAGCTGGCGGCGGATCTCCACCACGCCTATGGGGACGGGCCGGCCGTGGACATCTGCGTCGGCTTCTATGAAGTGTGGCGCAACAAGCTGTATAACAGCGCCATCTACCTGTCGCTCGGCGAGACGATCCCTCTCGTGCGGCACGTCCACCGAAAGGTGTTCCTCCCAACCTACGGACTGTTCGACGAGGAGCGTTTCGTCGAGCGCGGGCGTGAGATCCGCGCGTTCGACACGCCATGGGGGCGCGCAGCGATGCTCGTGTGCGAGGACGTCTGGCACTCGATGACGGGCACGATCGCTGCCCTCGACGGCGCGCAACTCATCATCGTACCCACTGCACCGCCGGCGCGCGGAGCGTGGCCAAAGGAAGACGGCATTCCCGGGCCGGCGAGCGTCTCGCGCTGGGAGCGACTCGCCCGCGACATGGCCGACGAACACGGCATCTATGTCGCGCTCATCCACCTCGTCGGTAGCGAAGGCGGAAAGCAGTTCCCAGGCTCGGCACTGCTCGCGGGGCCCAAGGGCGAAGTGCGCACACGGGGTCCCCTCTGGGAGGAAGCACTCGTCATCGCGACGGTCGATCTCGGCGACGTGACGCGTGCGCGTGCCGACATGCCGCTCATCGCTGATCTCGAGACGATGGTCCCGCATCTGCGCGACGCGATGATGAAGGTCGAGACCGGCGCACCATACCTGCTGAGCTTCGACGGAATGGAGGAGATCGCGGCATCGGCGACGGACGCGCCACCCGCCACGACGCGCCCAGGCAAGACCGCCGGCGCAGTGAAGGCAGCCTCGGTGCAAGTCGTGCAACAGGCAACGCTGAGCGGACCGACGACGCTCGAGCTCGACGCTGCGCTTGCCGAGGAGTGGCTCGTGCGCTTCCTGCGCGATGAGATGCAACGCCGCGGGTTCGAGCGCGCCGTCATCGGCGTATCGGGAGGCGTCGACTCCGCCGTTACCGCGTACCTCGCCACGCGCGCACTCGGCGCAGGGAATGTCATTGGCGTCAGGATGCCGTATCGGACGTCGAGCCCCGAGAGTCTCGAACATGCGCAACTCGTCATCGACGCACTCGGCATTCAGTCGCGAACGGTGGACATCAGCGCTGCCGTCGACGGCTATCTCGCCAACGAGCCAGACGCCGATGGTGCGCGTCGAGGAAACGTGATGGCGCGAATGCGCATGATCGCCCTGTTCGATCTGTCGGCGAAGCATCGGGCGATTCCGCTGGGCACCGGCAACAAGACCGAGCGGCTGTTCGGCTACTTCACCTGGCACGCCGACGACTCGCCGCCGATCAATCCCCTCGGCGATCTGTTCAAGACGCAGGTATGGGCGTTGGCGCGGCACCTTGGCGTGCCGGAGGTGATCGTCGGCAAGGCGCCGTCGGCCGACCTCGTCGTTGGCCAGACGGACGAAGGCGATTTCGGGATCAGCTACGCGAAGGCCGACGAGATTTTGAACTGGATGTTGAGTGGCTATGGCGAGGCGGATCTCATCGCGCGTGGCTTCGATGTAGCGCAGGTGGCGCTCGTGAAGAAGCGTCTGTCGAGCACGCATTGGAAGCGCCGGCTGCCCACCGTGGCGATGCTCAGCTCGAGTGCGATTGGTGAGAGTTACCTTCGGCCGGTGGACTACTGACACAAATCCGCAGCGCCGGATGCGACGGCGGATTTACCGCAACGGACGCGGAGGAGCAGAGGGACGCAGAGAAAAGCAAAGCGAGGCAGTCGCGTTCCGAAGTCCTCTGCGTTCCTTCGCCTCTCTGCGGCCTCTGCGGTAAATCTGCAGTCACTCGAACTTCATGGAGAGTATTGCTGCTCCGGAACGGGCACGGTCCTAGCACCGGCCCGTGAACATGGCGACCAAGAAAGCAACTAACCGCGCCGTGAAGACGCCGGCGAAGAAAGCATCAAAGCGCGCAGCCAAGGCGCCTGCAAAGACGACAGCGAAGAAGTCCGCGAAGGAGTCCGCGAAGAAGTCCGCGAAGCGCGTCGCCAGGAAAACGGCGGCGACGAAATCGGCGCCTCTCGCCGCCTACAACGCCAAGCGCGACTTCACACGCACGCGCGAGCCCGAGGGCAAGGTCCCGAAGGCCAGGAGCGAGGCGCTGCACTTCGTCATCCAGAAGCATGCGGCCAGTCATCTACACTTCGACTTCCGCCTCGAGTTGGACGGCGTGATGAAGTCGTGGGCGGTGCCGAAGGGACCGAGCCTCGATCCGTCCGTCAAGCGGCTCGCGATGGAGGTCGAGGATCATCCGATCTCGTATAACACATTCGAGGGTACGATTCCGGAAGGCGAATACGGCGGCGGCACTGTGATGCTGTGGGATCGCGGCACATATGAAGCCGAGGATGGCGGCGGCGCGGAGTCACTACGCGAAGGCTACCGGCGCGGCGACCTCAAGGTCGTGATGAACGGCAAGCGACTGCACGGTTCCTTCGTGCTCGTGCGCATGAAACGTCCCGGTCGTCCGCAGTGGTTGCTCATCAAGCACGACGACGAGTATGCGGACAGGAAGAACGACATCACGGAGAAGGAGGTCACGTCGTTGGTGACGAAGCGGACGATGGACCAGATCGCCAGCGGCCGCAGGGTGTGGCATTCCAGCCGGTCCTGACAGAGCGAGCGGAGCCGCAAGCGGCCTGCTTTCTGGCACATTCCCGGGAGGATGGGGTATCCTTTACCATGCGAAACTCACTGCGCCTTTCAATCGGAACGTTCGCGCTTGCTGCAGCGGCTGCGTGCTCGCATACGTCCGAGCAGCCCGCTCTGAGCGACGACCTCAAGCAGGACCTCGCGAAGGCGGGCGGTGGCGACGTCCAGCTCGCTGGCGGCGCAATGCCGAAGGTCGAGTTCGTCTCAGCCGCAGAGCGGAGCAAGAGTCTCACCCCTGCACCGAAGGCGCCGACTGTGTCACGTGCGCCCAGCGCGTCGCGCGGCACGAAGGCAGTGGTCAAGAGCGTGAAACACGACGCGCCCGCACCGGCAGAGCCGACGGTTCGCGCCGAAGAGCCCGCGCCGGTGGAAGTGCAGCAGGCGCCGCGCGCGCCAGAGCCAGTTCCGGCTCGCGCCGGTCGCCCCGAAGCACCGCGTCCGTCGACTCAGCGTGAGCCCCCGGGTGGGTGGCGCACCCCAGGTCAGATCATCCGCAACGCGCCGTTCCCGATCAACCCGTAACGACGCGGATCATGCCGGTTCGTCCGGGATGATCGCTTCTGCTTCGATCTCCACGAGCATGACGTCGTCGATGAGTCTGCGCACCTCGACCATCGACGTCGTCGGCCGGATGGCACCGAAGTACTCACCGTGCACTCGGCCCACCGCTTCCCAGCGGCTGATGTCCGTCACATAGATCCGCGTGCGCACGACGTGCTCGAGTCGCGCCCCTGCCTGCTCGAGCGCGCGGCGCACGTTCTCCAACGCTTGCCGAGCCTGAGCGCCCATGTCGCCGACGCCGACGATATTGCCTTCGGCGTCCGTCGCCGTGGTGCCCGAGACGTGCACGACATTCCCGATGCGCACAGCGCGGGAGTAGCCGACGATGGGCTCCCAGGTCGTACCTGATGAAATGTTTTTCCGCATGAACGTGTGGGCGCTCACGCGGCGGCCTGTACTCCGGCGAAGGCGAGACTCACGGCACGACGCGCCTGACGCTTGAGCGCGCGATGCACGGCGCGGGCGTGATGGATGAAGTTGCTGCCCGCCCACGGG
The DNA here is from genome assembly GCA_039915865.1 of Gemmatimonadaceae bacterium. Taxonomy (GTDB): domain Bacteria; phylum Gemmatimonadota; class Gemmatimonadetes; order Gemmatimonadales; family Gemmatimonadaceae; genus AG11. The sequence goes on from JBDSML010000080.1 coordinate 7,524, forward strand.
TAGCGCATGAAGAATTCGGCGGGGAGCATGTCCGCTTTGAGGCGATTGCAGGGCGGGCAAGCCGCGACGACGTTGCCCTGATCGTGCGCCCCACCCTTCGCGAGCGGATGCACGTGATCGAGCGTCGCGCCGGCGTAGTCGAGTTGTGCTGCGCAGTATACGCAGCGTCGCCCGCAATCGCGCATGGCGGCCAGCTTGATCGCCCGCTTCTGCTCGGCCGGGAGGATGCGACGCACACGGCGCATGACGCCGCGGGACGCACGTGAGAGTTGAACGCGGTGACCGTGTCGAGCGGGCATTGCACCTCGCTAGAAAAGACGACACCCCGCACAGGAAGGAGCTTCCTCTTGCGGGGTGTCGCAAATCGTGGTCGGCGTCGCATCGGTGGGCCAGCACATGCGCCGCGCATTGCGCGATCGCATCGCCTGCATCATCGGGTGTCGGGTCGAGGTGCTCATCGGCCTCCGGGTGCGTCGATTGCGGCGGACGTTTACCCCGCCGCGGTATTAGTGGGATGGAATTCAGGATCGCGCAAGAGGGAATGCGGCAAGGCGACGGATCTGTAGTTCGAGAAAGCGGAACTGCAAAAGCCTGACGCGTACGGACGCAGAAAAAACTGCCGCTGACCGATGCGGAGACCGTCCACGCGAACCGAGAAAAGCCGAACATCTCTCTTACCTGGCGGGCAGGCATCGAGTTCCAGTGCCCGCCCGACGCCGTATCCGTGGCAGTCGATCAGAGGCCGGTGTTGCGGTTCCCGGTGCCCATCCGCGTGCTGCAACAATTCGTCAGTTCACCGGAAGACAGGTAACCGCCTGACACCCTGTCACCCTGTCGTCCTGCGCTCGCCCGTCCGTCGCTCCTGCCGCGTCTTCGATGCGACGGGATCACGAAACGCTGCAATGACTCGCGCCGCATGCACATCGAGCACCGTGCGATCAGGCATCTCCGAACCGGGGAACGGCAACGGAATGTCGAAGCCGTCGTGCTGCCGGCGGGGGATGACATGCACGTGATAGTGGAACACGTCCTGACCCGCCGCGGCGCCGCTGTTCACCACGATGTTCAGTCCGTCGGTTCCGGCCATCTGCCGAACCACGGGCGCCAGCTCCATGACGACCTCGAAGATGTGCATGGCGAGCGCGTGGGGAATGTCGACGAGTGACTCGTGGTGCTCGCGCGGCACGACGAGCACGTGCCCGGCATTCACCGGCTGGATATCCATGAACGCGACGACGTCCGCGTCCTCGTAGCACATCGAGACTTCGCCCGCACCGTGAATGAGGTCACAGAAGGAACAGGTCGGCTGCGATGCCTGGGGCATGAATCCTCTCGGGTAGGTGCAACGCGGGCGAAGTGCACATGGAATGCCAGTTGAGGATGCCACTGGCACCGGCAAATGGACAGGCGTCTTTCTGCCAACTGCGGCGCGGTTATCTTACCATGCTGCCGCATCTCTCATCCGCACCCGAGACCGTTTTCCCGCATGGCCACTCAGACTCGCGCCGAGCGTAAGGGCGCCGCCGGGCTCACTCGCGACCAGCTCGTGGGCGCGTACCGCACCATGCTCCTGTCGCGCCGCATCGACGACAAGGAGATCCAGCTCAAGCGCCAGAACAAGATCTTTTTCCAGATCTCCGGAGCGGGCCACGAAGCGATTCTGACGGCCGCGGGCATGGTCCTCAAGCCTGCCTACGACTGGTTCTACCTGTACTATCGCGATCGCGCGCTCTGTCTCGCGCTCGGCATGACGGCGAACGAGATGCTGTACGAGGCGGTCGGTGCGGCGGTGGACCCGAGTTCGGGCGGACGTCAGATGCCGAGTCACTGGGGCCACAAGGAGTACAACATCGTGTCCACGTCGTCGCCAACGGGGACGCAATTCCTCCAGGCGGTCGGCAGCGCCGAAGCGTCGCTGCGCGCGAAGCTGCTCGAGATCACCGACGGCTTTCACGGTGACGAGGTCGTGCTCGTCTCCACTGGCGACGGCACGACGTCCGAGGGCGAGTTCTGGGAGTCGCTGAACACCGCGGCGAACCTCAAGCTGCCTGTCGTCTATCTCGTCGAGGACAACGGCTACGCCATCTCCGTTCCGGTCGAGGTCAACACTGCCGGCGGCTCGATTTCGAAGCTCGTCGCGTCGTTCCCGGATCTCTACATCCAGGAAGTCGACGGCTGCGACCTGCTTGCCAGCCATGAGGTGATGCAGAAGGCGGTGGAGTACGCGCGGCAGCGAAAAGGTCCGGCACTCGTGCATGCGAAGGTGATCCGTCCCTACTCGCATTCGCTGTCTGACGACGAGGTGTTGTACCGCCCCGCCGAGGAGCGCGATGCCGATGCGTTGCGTGATCCCGTCACGCATTTCCCGAAGTGGCTCGTCGAGCAGGGGCATGCGACCGAGGCGGAGATCGCCGCGATCGCCGAAGAGGTGGATGCGATCGTGCTGGAAGCGACCGATGATGCGCTGGCGCAACCGCAGCCGGGCCCCGAGACGATTTATGACTTCGTCTACTCGCCCGACGTCGATCCTACGAGCGAGCAGTTCGATACCGAGGACGATCCGCAGTTCTCGGGGAACGAGACGACGATGGTGGACCTGCTCAACGCGTGCATGAAGGACGAGATGCGTCGCAATCCGAAGATGCTCATCTTCGGGCAGGACGTCGCTGACGTCTCGCGCGAGCAGCACCTCGGCAAGGTCAAGGGCAAGGGTGGCGTCTTCAAGGTGACGTGGGGGTTGCAGAAGGAATTCGGCGGTGCGCGCGTCTACAACACGCCGCTGGCTGAAGCGACCATCGCCGGCCGCGCGATCGGCCTTGCGCTGCGCGGCTTCAAGCCCGTCGTCGAAATTCAGTTCTTCGACTACATCTGGCCGGCGTACATGCAGCTGCGTGACGAGTTGGCGACGATGCGCTGGCGCTCGAACAACGCGTTCGCATCGCCGGTGGTGGTGCGCGTGACGTACGGCGGGTACATCCGTGGAGCGATCTACCACTCGCAGACCGGCGCGTCGCTGTTCACGCACTGCCCGGGGCTGCGGGTGATCTGCCCTTCGAATGCGCTGGACGCCAATGGCCTTCTTCGTACTGCCATCCGTTGCGAGGATCCGGTGATCTTCCTCGAGCACAAGCACCTCTATCGCCAGACGTACAACAAGGCCGCGTATCCGGGGCCGAACTTCATGATTCCGTTCGGCAAGGCGCGAGTCGTGCGTGAGGGGACGGATGTTACGATCGTGACATACGGTGCAACGGTGCAGCGGGCCTTCGCGGCGGCGAACCAGATGCAGGAGGAGCACGGCATCAGTGCAGAGGTCATCGACCTGCGTTCGCTGTCGCCGTGGGATCAGGAGCGGGTCTACGAGAGCGTGAAGAAGACGAACCGAGTGATCGTCGGGTACGAGGATTCGATGTCGTGGGGGTATGGCTCGGAGATCGCCGCACGCATTGCCGACCACTGCTTTGCGTGGCTGGACGCCCCGGTGAAGCGTGTGGCGAGTGCGGACACTTTTGTTGGGTACGCGCCACAGCTCGAGGACGCGACACTGCCGCAAGTCGAGACGTTCAAGCAGGCGATCGCTGAGCTCGTGCGCTATTAGGGTTGGGCGCGCGGCTGGCGGGGGGCCGGCCGGTGCGAAGAAAATGCTTGCGTGAGTTCATCTGTTTACATAACGTTTGTTGCCGTAAAAACGCGTGTGCGGACCTCACCCCGTGAGTTCCTCATCGACGCGTCGCCGGACGGAGTCGAGTCTCGTAGTCGAATGTGTGGCGTGGCCGGCAACGACGTCGGCTGCGTACCCTTGCGTCCCCCCCCAATGCGTAGCCTCTCCCGTCTGGCGGTGCTCTCAGCCATCGCAGTGATGGCGACCTCGTGTTCCGATGTACCGATGGGCTCGGAACCAGTGCCAGCGATCGGAAAGGGGCAGATCGGACTCGCGCCGGTCTTCACGCCCACCGCCTCACTCGCCTACCAGCAGCTCGCCGCATTCGGCGTCGAGGTGACGAGCGTTCACGTGCGGCTCGTCGCTCCAGACGGCTCGACGCGCGACACCTCGGTCGCCTTTCCGATCGGAATGAATCAGCTGGAAGTGGCGCTCTCGGTGCCGCTGCGGACGGCGGGACAGACGTTCCGCGCCGACCTCGAGCTGCTCAACTCCGATGGCGTGGTGTTGTTCAGCGGATCCCAGCAGGTCGTCGCGCAGGTGGCGAACGGCTTGGACGGCAGCACACCGGCATCGGTACAGATCAGCTACACTGGCCCGGGCGCCGGAGCGAAGACGGTGAAAGTCTCGCCTGCCGCGAGCGGTATTCCGAGCGGGGGAACGCTTTCCGTGACCGCCGCCGCACAGGACGCGAGCGGTGCACAACTCTCGAATCTCCTCGTGCGCTGGACGACGAGTGACGCGACGCTCGCGACCGTGACGCCCACCAGCAACTTTGCGGCGACCGTCACGAGCACCGGAAAGCGCGGCGCCTTCACCGTCAGCGCCATCACCCCGCTCAACCTCACGGGCTCGGCGACGTTGACCGTCGTACCGACCCCGGCGAAGATCGTGGTGATCAGCGGTGGGGGACAAACCGGGGTCGCTGGCGCCATTGTCGCGCAGCCGCTGATCGTCGAGGTGCAGTCAGTCGACAACCTTCCCGTCGCGAATGCCCCCGTGACGTTCCGGCCGGTAACCGCCGGCAGCGTCGGCACCGCGTCGGCGACGACGGATGCCGCTGGGCGTGCGAGCACGTCGCTGACGCTCGGCCAGGATGCGGGACCGTATCAATTCGAGGTCACATCGAGTCCGGCGACGCCTACCTTGGTGACCGCGACCGCGGCGGCCGCTCCCGCCGCCAACATCGCATTCCTGGCAGGCAACTCCCAGACGGGAGTCGTCGGAACCACGCTGCCACAGCCAGTCGTCGTCAGGGTGACGAACAGGTTCGGCGCACCGGTCGGCGGCGCGACGGTCAATTGGAGCACCTCCGGCGGCGGTGGTACGCCAGCGACCGCGTCGTCGATCACGGCCAGCGACGGCACTGCGAGCACGACCTACCGGCTCGGCACGCACGCGCAGGTCGAGGCGCTTCGTGCCTCGCTGCCTGGTAGCACTCCGCCGGCCGAAGTCACGTTCTCGCTGACGGCCCTCGCCGACGTACCGGCGTCGATCACTGGGTCAGGCGACGGACAGCGCGCGCCCGCCGGAACTGCGCTGCCGAGCCCACTCGTCGTCAACGTCGTCGATCAATACGGCAATCCGACCCCCGGCGTGAAGGTGGTGTGGGCCGTCGCGTCCGGGAGCACGGCCACCGCGACATTCACACCGACGAGTGGAGTCACCGATGTCGGCGGTCACGCGCCGTCCATCGTGACGCTCGGCAGCGCGACGGGGCCACTCACCATCACGGCGACCGTCGGCACGCTGTCGATCCACTTCCTGGCGACGGCCGACCCAGGCTCCAATCCGACGGGTCCAGGCACGCTGAGCGGCTTCGTGTTCGACGCCGTAAGCGGCGGCCCGCTCTCTGGCGCAACGGTCACGGTGCTGCAGGGCAGCCAGGCCGTCGCGACGGTGACGACAAATGCCAACGGCAACTTTACCACGGCGCAGTTGCCTGCGGGCAGCTATGGCGTGTCGATCACGGCAGCCGGCTACACGACTGTCATCATCACAACGATGACCGTGAACGGGAACACGCAAGCACCCGCAGCACCGATGGTTCCGCAGAGCACACAGCAGGGCAGCATCGCTGGCACCGTGCTCGACGCCACCAACAACCAGCCGGTGACGCCGACGGTGACGCTCGAGCTGCGCGCCGGCGTGAACACCACGACCGGAACGCCGATACAGACGGTGACGACGAGCCAGTCGTCGTACACGTTCTCGAACGTCGCGGCGGGCACGTACACGATCGTCGCGAAGGCACCCGGCTACGCCGATGCGACGAAGACGGGCATCTCCGTTGGCGGATCGACGACCAGCAGTCAGAACATCTTCATCTCGCCAGTCGGTGTCGCGGGCAATGTGCGCATCGTGCTGACGTGGCGGACATCGCCGCGCGATCTCGATTCGTATCTCACGGGTCCGCTGGCCGGCGGCGGACGGTTCCTCGTCGCTTACTACCAGCAGGGAGATTGTTCGGCGGCACCGTTCGCCTGTCTCGACATTGACGTGACGGGCGGCAGTGGCCCGGAGACGATCACGATCAGCCAGCAGCTGCCTGGCATTTACCGCTACTCGGTGAACAACTACTCCCAGTCACCGAACATCGACGTGTCCGGTGCGCGCGTGGACGTGTACATCAACAACGCGCTGGCGCAGTCGTTCTCTGTTCCGCAGGGCAACGGCTTGACGTGGACGGTGTTCGAGTTGAACGGAACGATCATTACACCGATCAACACGATCTCGAGCAATCCTACGCTCTCGAGAATTCCTGTTGGCGCCGGCGTTTCGGCGGCGCGGATCCCGAGTGGCGAACCGGCCGCAGGCTCGCACGATGACATCACGCGCATCACGGAAGGGCGAGCGAGACATCCGAAGCGCGCCAGCGGGCCGCGCTGAAAGCGCATCTTGACGACGGGCCGGCGAGCAAATTGCCGGCCCGTCGTCACATCGATGCTTGCTGTATTCAGTATCGTTTCGATTGACCTAACTCATTACTGAACAAGCGTTTGACTGCAGACCTTCCCGGCCGGCGTGCCGGCGGACGGCCTCGCGCGCGATCCCTATAGCAAAGTCGGCATTGACGGGTGAGTAGAAACAGCCGAATCTCGTTGCTCGACCTTTTGCGACGTTGCCGATGAGGGCTGGCGTTGCCCCCCCGATTCTCCCGAATCATGCGTCAACGCCTTCGCGCTGTCGGACTGTTCGCACTCGCCATCGTCGCAATTACCTGCACCGATGCGCCAACGAGTCCCACCAAGATCAAGTCCGGCGCATCCGGTGTCGCGAACATCAGGATGTCGCCGTCGTTCTCACCTGACGCGGCGCGAATCTACAAGGGCTTAGCGGCATTCGGACTCTCGGTGACGGAAGTCCACGTCGTCCTCACCGGGCCCGATGGCAGCAAGAAGGACACGGTCATCGCATTCCCCGCGAGCCAGGATCAGATCACGATCGAGATCCCCGTTCCGTCGAGCGCAACGGACCAGGCGTTCGATGCCCTGGTCGAACTGCGGAATGACCAACACGTCGTTCTCTTCTCCGGACACCAGACGGTCATCGCACGCGCGGCGAATCTCCCCACGCAGACTCCACCGCTGGTCGTCATCAGCTATACGGGGCCTGGCAAGGGGACGAAGACGGTCACCGTTTTACCGCCAGACACGACGATCGCCGGTACGACGACCGTAGGCATCAGGGCGACGGCCATAGATTCCGCGGGTCTTCCCGTGCCGAACCTGCTCGTGCAATTCGCCGTGAGCGACGCGACGCTGGCGGTCGTGACTTCCACCGGCGACGCAACCGGTACACTCACCGGGCTTGGCAAGCGTGGAACCGCGACACTGAGCGCGATTACGCCGACCAATATCACAGGAACGTCGCGAATCACGTTCGTGCCGCCAGCGGCGCGCATCGTCGTGATCAGCGGCAATGGACAGACCGGCGCAGCGGGCAGCACGCTCGCGCAGCAGCTCGTCGTCGAAGTGCAGGCGACGGACAACCTTCCCGTGCCCGGCGCATCGGTCACGTTCCGCGCTGTCACCGCGGGTGGCAGCGTTCAGCAAGCGACAGTGGTCGCCGGCGCGAATGGCCGCGCGTCGACCGCACTCACGCTCGGCACGGTCGCGGGCGCATACGTGTACGAGGCCGGGTCCGGCGCACTTCCGCCAGTGAGCGTGTCCGCCACGGCGACCGCAGCGCCGGCCGCGGCGATCGCCATCGTCTCGGGCGACGCGCAGACCGATACGATCGGGAAGCTGCTTCCGCTGCCCTTCGTCGTGAGGGTCACCGACCAGTTCGGAGGAGTCGTCACCGGCGCGACGGTGTCGTGGACGAGAACCGCCGGCAACGGCATTCTGGGCGCGACGAGCACGTCGACAGGCGTCAATGGAACGACGAGCATCGCCTACACGCTCGGCGCCACCGCGAGCAATGACACCGTGCGTGCGAGCGTCGCTGGTGTGACGGGCAGCGTCCTGTTCTCGGCCAAGGCAGTGAGCCGAGTCGCATCGACCATCGCGATCATCTCGGGCGGCAACCAGAGCGGTGCGCCGAACACCGCGCTTCAGACGCCGCTGGTGGCGCGTGTCTCCGATGCACAGAACAATCCGATCGCCGGTGCGACGGTCACGTGGAGCGCGACGGGCGCCGGCGCGACGTTCAATCCCGCATCGGGCACGACGGACGCGCAGGGTCAGGTGTCGACGCAGGCAACACTCGGCGCAACGCCTGGCAGCACGACGGTCACGGCGACGGTCGGTACGTCGACCGCAACGACGACGCTGACGACGAGCGCTCCATCGCAGCCGACGCTCACGATCGTCGCCGGTAATGGCCAGAGCGCTACCGCCGGCACGACGGTGCCAGTAGCGCCGAGCGCGTTGGTGAAGGACGCGACGGGCAATCCGATGGTGGATGTGCAGGTGACCTTCGCTGTCGCCACGGGCGGCGGCACGATCGTCGGTGGCAATGCGTTAACCGATAACTCCGGCGTCGCGACACTCGGTTCATGGACGCTGGGTACTACGCCTGGCCTGAATGTCCTGACGGCGACGTTTGGATCGCTCAGCGTCACGTTCTCGGCAACGGGAACAGCGCCGGCCGGACCGAGCCACCTCGTCTTCGTCCAAGGACCGCCGTCGCCGTTCGTGATTGGCGCACCGCCCGTCACGATCTCAGTCCGGCTGTTCAACGGGCAGAACAACCCTGTGCCGCAGTCTGGCGTCGTCGTCACGATGACGGGCACCGCGTTTCCTGGACCCAACTTCCCTGTCCTCACGGCCACCACTGACAACACAGGCACGGCGACGTTCACCGTGCCGACGTACAATGGCGCGCCCGGAACGGTTGCTCTCGACTTCTCGGCCGCCGGGATCACAGGCATACAGCCGCCGGCGATTCCGATCGTCGCCGGAACGGGAACGAAGCTTCTGATCGTCACGCAGCCATCGGCAGCGGTCGTGAACCAGGCTCCGTTCACGTCGCAGCCAGTGGTGCAGCTCGCTGACGCCGCAGGAAATCCGGTGAGTGCGTCGGGTATCCAGATCACGGCGACGTTTGCCAGCGGACCGACCTCGCCGACTCCTGTGCTGATCCAGGCTGCTGCGACAACCAACGCCAACGGTCAGGCGACGTTCGCGGGAATGGCCATCAACGGGGCATTCGGCGTGTACACGCTGAGCTTCTCGGCACCCGGTTACACGGCCGTCGTCTCGAATGCGATCACGAATGGCGCAGGGCCGGCGAACACGCTGCAGCTGCTTGGCGGCAACGGCCAGAACGCGCCCGTCAGCACGGCCGTCGCTGTGCCGCCTCTCGCCAAGGTCATCGACGCACAGTCGAATGGAGTGCCAGGCGTCGTGGTGACGTTCAACGCCACGACGGCGGGATCGACAGTGTCCAACGGGACGACGACGGGTTCCACCGTCACCGTCACGACGAACGCACTCGGCATCGCTCAGCTGACCGCGTGGACAATGAGCTCCACCGCTGGCCCGCACGCAGTGACGGCCACGGCGACGGTGCCGAACGGCTCGCCGGTGACGTTCACGGCGAATGCGACGACGGCAGGCGCAGCGAAGTTCATCCTCACGCAGCCACTGCCGACACAGATCGTCGTCGGCGCGCCGATCGCACCGTTCCAGATCCAGATCGCCGACGCGAACAACAACCCTGTCGCGCAGGCAAACGTGAGTGTGACGGTCGCCGGTGTCGTCCAGCCAGCGAACATCAACTTCAACTTCACGCTGCAGACGAACGCACAGGGCATCGTCAACATGACGCTGTCGCCGTACGTCGGCCCGATCGGCAATGAGGTGATCACGATCTCGGCGAGTGGGTTCACCACCCTCACGTCGGCGTCCATTCCGGTGGTGGCCGGACCTCCGTTCGCGCTGCGGGTGTTCTCGCAGCCGTCGACGTCGGCGCAGAGCGGCGTTCCGCTCGTGGCGCAGCCAGTAGTGCGGCTCGTCGACGAGGGCCTCAACAGTGTGGCCACCGCGGGCATACCGGTCACCGCCACGGTGGCCGGCGCGACGCTGAGCGGCACGACGACGGTGAACACGAACGCGAGCGGCCAAGCGGTGTTCACGAACCTCGCCCTCGCGGGCGCAGTCGGGTCGTACAACCTGGTGTTCTCGTCAGGGTCGCTCAATCCAGCGACGTCAGGGGCCATCACCCTCGCGGCCGGCACTGCTGCCTCGATGTCCATCGTGGCAGGCGACAACCAGACGGCGGCGGCAGGCGGTGTGGTGCCACTTCTGCCCGCCGTGGTGGTCAAGGACGCGGGCGGCAATCCAGTCGCCGGTGTTGCTGTGCTCTTCACAGCTGTCACGCCGGGTTCGTTCGTCGACGACGTGACGTCGAAGACCATCCAGACGAATGCCCAGGGCATTGCGCAGTTGTCGTTCGCCTGGATGCTGGCATCGACCGCTGGCGCGAACACGATGACGGCAAGCGCAGCCGGCGTCGCCGGCAGCCCGTTGACGTTCCATGCGACGGGTACTCCGGGAACAGCCGCGGGACTGAAGCTGTTGCAGGCGGTGCCAGCGTCGATCACCGTGGGCCTGCCCTTCCCGGCGCCGGTGCAGGTGCAGCTCGTCGACCAGAATGACAATCCAGTGTCGCAGGGCGGCGTGGTCGTCACGGCCACCGCGAACGTGCAGCCGAGCAATACGACGTTTGCGCTGAATGCGACGACGGCGAGCAATGGTATCGCGACGTTCAACGTGCTGCCGTACACCGGCACGATCGGCACGATGATCTTCACGCTCACGGCGTCGAGCGTCTCCACGCTCGTGACACCGGGCATCACGGTGCTCGCCGGTTCGCCGTCGAAGGTGGTGATCACGACGCAGCCTCCCGCGACGGCCGCGAGTGGCGCTCCGTTCGTACCGCAGCCGGCGCTTCAGGTCACTGACGTCGGATCGAATGCAGTGAATGCGTCGTCGAACATCGCGGCGACGATTCAAACCGGGTCGGGAACGCTTGGCGGCACGAGCACCATTGCGACGAACGCGAGCGGTGCGGCGACGTTCAGCAATCTTTCGTTGAGCGGCGCGCCGGGTTCCTTCACGTTGCGCTTCGCGGCAAGCGGCCTCACGGCGGCGGTATCGAATACGATCGCACTCGGCGCTGGTGGGCCGGCGGCAATCGTGATCAATGCGGGTAACGGTCAGGTAGTCGCCGCGGGCACCACTGTGCCGATTCCGCCGAGTGTGCGGGTGAATGACGGTTCGGGTAATCCGCTCTCGGGTCTTACTGTGACATTCGCGGCGGTATTCGGCGGCGGAACCGTCACCGGTGCCACGGCGGTCACGAATGCGTCGGGCATCGCGACGGTGGGCACGTGGACGCTCGGTACGATCGCCGGCACCAACAACGTCACGGCGACCGTTGGTGCACTGACGGCCAACTTCCAGGCGATCGGAGTTGCCGGACCGGCGGCCAAGCTGGCACTCACCACTCCACCGCCGGCCACGGCATCGAGTGGCGCACCGCTGACGCCGCAGCCGCAGGTGCAGCGACAGGATCAATTCGGCAATTCCGTTCAGGGCGCGGGAGTGGTGATCACGGCGTCCGTGCTCACTGGTTCCGGTACGCTGACCAACGCCACCGCGACGACGACTGCAGCAGGACTCGCAACGTTCAGTGGCCTGACGATCAGCGGACCGGCAGGTGCATTGACGCTCGACTTTACGAGCCCCGGCGTCACGCACGTCGCATCATCGACCATCACGCTCGGCGGCGGTGCGGCAGCGGCGATCGCCAAGTCGGCGGGTGATGGCCAGACCGCAGCAGCGGGAACGAACGTCGCCATCGCGCCGAGTGTGCTGGTGACGGACGGCGCGGGCAATCCGGTGGCTGGTGTAGCGGTCACCTTCGCTCCGACGCTGGGCGGAGGTAGCACGCCGGCGGGCAGCGTATTGACGAATGCCTCTGGTATCGCGACTGCCATTTCGTGGCAACTCGGCATCAGTGTCGGCGCCAACAACCTCACGGCATCGGCTGGCGCGCTGTCGACGACCTTCACGGCGACCGCGGTGGCAGGACCACCGAATCAGCTCATCTTCGTCAACCCGCCGCCACCCACCGCCACGAGTGGCGTCCCGCTGTCGGTGCAACCGGCGGTACAGCGGAAGGATCAGTTTGGCAATAACGTCAATGGCGGCGGCATCCTCGTGACCGCCTCCATTCTGTCGGGCAACGGAACACTCACCAACGCGACGGCGACGACCAACGCCGGAGGTTTGGCCATCTTTACCGGCATGACCATCACGGGCACGGCTGGAACGTTCACGCTGGACTTCAACAGCGCCGGCGTGACGCACGTGGCCTCGAGCGGCATCGTGCTGAGTGGCGGAACGGCGTCAGCGATCACGAAGTCGGCTGGCGACAACCAGACGGCAGCCGCAGGGACCAGCGTCGCCACCGCGCCCAGCGTGCTGGTGACGGACGGCGCGGGCAATCCGCTGGCTGGGGTGCAGGTGACCTTCACGCCCACCGCGGGCGGCGGAAGTGTGACCGGATCGCCAGCGACGACGAATGCATCCGGTATTGCCACGGTAGGTTCGTGGCAGCTCGGTGCAGCACTCGGCGGCAATTCGCTCACGGCAACGGCCGGCGCATTGACGACGACGTTCGCCGCGACGGCAGTCCCGGGTCCGGCAGCGAAGCTCGCCTTCGTCACCCCGCCGCCAACAACGGCATCGAGCGGCTCGGCGTTGTCGCCGCAGCCGTCGGTACAGCGGCAGGATCAATTCGGGAATAGCGTTGCGGGAGGTGGCGTCGCGGTTACGGCGTCGGTCCTCTCGGGCAGCGGAACGCTGACCAACGCGACGGCCACGACGAATGCGGCGGGTCTCGCCACGTTCAGTGGCCTGACGATCACGGGTACGGCAGGCACGTTGACGCTCGACTTCACGAGCGCCGGTGTCACGCATATCGCATCGTCTGGTATTACGCTTGGTGGTGGATCGGCGGCGGCGATTGCGAAGTCCGCGGGTGATGGCCAGACCGCAGCAGCGGGAACGAACGTCGCTGTCGCGCCGAGTGTGCTGGTGACGGACGGCGCGGGCAATCCGGTGGCTGGTGTGGCGGTCACCTTCGCTCCGACGCTGGGCGGAGGTAGCACGCCGGCTGGCAGCGTATTGACGAATGCCTCTGGTATCGCGACTGCCATTTCGTGGCAACTCGGCACCAGTGTCGGCGCCAACAACCTCACGGCATCGGCTGGCGCGCTGTCGACGACGTTCACGGCGACGGCGGTGGCGGGACCAGCAGCGCAGTTCGCGTTCGTCATCGCACCGCCAACGACGGCGACAAGCGGAGCGCCGCTGTCGCCGCAACCGTCGGTGCAGGTGCAGGACAATTTTGGTAATCCGGTGGCGGCATCCGGCCTGCTCGTCAGCGCTTCATTCCTCAGTGGAAGCGGTACGTTGGCCAATGCGACCGCTTCGACGAATGCCTCGGGACTGGCGACCTTCACCGGTCTCACCATTAGCGGTGCTCCGGGGTCAGTGACGCTCCAATTTGGCAGCGGCACGCTCACGCACGCCGTGTCGGCTCCGATTACGCTGAGCGGCGGCACGGCGGCAGCACTCGTGAAGTCGGCTGGCGACGGTCAGACGGCGATCGTGGCGTCGAACGTCGCCGTTGATCCGGCGGTGCTCGTGACGGACGCCTCGGGCAATCCCGTGGTCGGTGTGCAAGTCACGTTCACGGTCGCTTCAGGTGGCGGCGCTGTCGTCGGAACTCCGGCGACCACGAATGCATCGGGAATCGCGCAGGTCAGCTCATGGCAGCTCGGCACCATCGCCGGACCGAATTCGCTGACGGCGACGCTGGGTGCACTGACGACGACGTTCACCGCGACCGGTGTCGCCGCGCCGCCGGCAGCGCTCACTATCACCACACAGCCGACGACGTCCACGAGCGGCGCGGCGTTGTCGCCGCAGCCGGTCATTCAGGTGCGTGACCAGTTCGGCAACGCGACGGGCGCGAGTGGTACGGTCACCGCAGTGATCACATCCGGTACGGGCACGCTCAACAACCCGACGACCGGGATCGGTACGGGCGGCGTCGCGACGTTCGGCGCACTGACCTTCAACGGGTCGGGCACCTTCACGCTGCAGTTCCAGTCTGGTTCACTCACGCCGGTATCGTCATCGCCAATCACCCAGGCGGCGGGACCGGCGGTGGGCATCGCGTTCTCGGTGTCGCCGACAGGCGGCACCGGCGGTGTTGCGTTCTCGCCGGCCGTGACGGTGCGGTTGGTAGACGCGCAGAGTAACACGGTCACGAGCAACAACACGAACACGGTGACGCTCTCGATCGCAGCGGGAACGGGCACGCCAGGTGCGACGCTCGCCGGCGCCGGACCTGTCACCTTCGTCAACGGCGTCGCGACCTTCCCCGCGGCGGCGATCGACTTCGGGGGTACGGGTTACTTTCTGCGGGCGAACACGAACGCGCTGACGCAGGCGGGAGCGCCGATTCCGTCAAGCGCCAGCGGCACATTCAACGTCGCGCCGGGACCGGGCCAGCTGCTCAGCACGAAGCCCGGCAATCGGGTGAGTGTGGCTCAGGTCGGCGCAATCAATCCACCGACAGTGACGCGCCCGATCTTCGTCGCGCGGAACGCACAGGGCAACCCGGCAGCTGGACTCACCGTCAGCGTCACTGCGTTTGGGCGGTGCAGACTGGACACCGGGAACGGTCTCTTCACGACGCTGTCGTTCACGTCGGACGTGAATGGAGAAGTGACGCCACTCGTTCGGCTGCCGTCCTTCGCCGGCGGATCTGGTTGTCTGATCAAGGCATCGGGCGCGAGCTTCACCACGGCGACGGACTCGTCGCAGATTGCCGTGTTCCCGGCGCAGACGTCGCACGTGTGGACTGGCGCGGCGAACTCCAATTGGCAGAATGCCGCCAACTGGATCCCGGTCATCTCCGCGCCGTCCGTTCCGAGCTCCACGAGCGACAACGTGTTCATCCCGAACTACAATCCGACGGGCATTCCGGTCGTGCCGGTCGTCTCGGGACCGAAGCCGGCGATGAACAGGCTGACGCTCGATTCATTGGCGCAGATCAGCCTGGGCAACATCGGCATCGACATCTTCAGCGGCGGTGTGGCCGGTTGGGGCCTGACGAACAGCGGTTCGATTCACATCGCTGCGACGGCGACGGTGAACGGCATCTTCGACATCCTCGACGCCGGACAGAGTGGCGTCTGCGGCACTGTCGCCGCGCAGATCATCTCACTGCGCGACGTGAGCGCCAACGTCCTCAACGTGCGCTGCAAGACCAACATCGACACGACTGCCGTGGTGGCGAATACGGTGAATGTATTCCAGAATGGTGGTCAGGGATGGCTGCACCTCACGCAGAGCAGGGCCGCAATGGCCGTCTCGGGCAATGCGAACTTCACCGGTGACAGCCTGTGGGTCACCGGCGGTGTAATCACCGTCAGCGGCACGGCAACCTTCGGAGGCTCGGGCGTGAACTGGTCGGGTGGAACGCTCAATGCCGCGACCAATGCGGTGTTCTCCAGTGGCCACGCTCTCTACAACGGCGTGCAGATGCTCCTGCAAGGAAACGTGACGTTCGGCGGTGCGAACGCCGGAAGCCAGCAGTTGGCTGGCGGCCAGATGACCCTTCTCGGTAACTTCACGCAGGTCATTGGCATCATCGGCGGTCCGGGCGGATTGACATTCAACACGAGTAGCGATCACGCCACGGTGCTCGCTGGCTCGACAACGCAGACCGTCTCGTTCGCGAGCCCGACGCAGTCGAAGTTCTCGGTGCTCCGCCTCCAGAACACTTCCGCGGGCGGAGTGCAGTTCACGACGAGCGCCCAGATCGTGAACGGCACGACGCAGCCGCGCGTCGATATCATCACCGGACGTTTACAGCTGAATTCTGGCACGACGTTCACCTTGAACTCTGGCGGGTTACATCTCGGAACCAACGCGAACCTGAACCTGCTCGGCAACATCGCGGGCGTCATATCGTGCTCCGGCCGCACGACGAACAGCGCGACCATCACCGGCTCGGGGCTGTACAACGGCACGGCGTACACCCCGGCTACCTGCACGCCGTAAGGACGACATGAGCGAAGAACGGGCGGGAGACGCAGAGTCTCCCGCCCGTTCTTCGTTTCCGTAAGGCGCCCTCAGGGTTCGGCGGCAGCTCGACAACTCCCGCCGACCACCGCCGTCTGCGGTGGCATGCGGAACTCGCAGGTGCTCATCGCATTCGAGGCCTTGTTGAACGCGACCTCGGCCGCCTTGATCTCGTCGAGCTTCCTGAACAGCGCGACGGAATCAGTCGTCGCCGCGCAATAGGCGATGTAGTCGCGCGGACCACCGCAGGCGCGCTCGCCAACCGGCGCGGTGCGACACGCCGTCGCCGTGTTACATCCCGTCGTCCTGGCGAGCGCTCTCGCATCAGCTTCGAGCTGAGTAATCCTCGATCGAGCCGCCGCGGAGTCATTCGTCGCGCCACTCGACGCAGCGTTCGGCGCGCCACCCGTTGGCTTGCTCGTCGTATCGTCGGCAGGCAGGCGACTCTGAGTGGAACAGGCGACAGTGGCAAGTAACGTCACGGCCGCCGTCGTTGAAACGCCACGTAAAAGTGTTCTCATGGTGAGGACCTCCCCGGTTAGTGCACCAGCACGCCAAGTCGCCTTGGTGAAGCAGATTCCATTCCGCGATCACGGTTCAGTGCGCAACGCCGTCGCGATCGAACACCACGCGACCGCCCACCATCGTCAGCATGATGCGCGCATCGCGGATGGTTTCCGGCGCTGCTCGCATCAGGTCACGATCGATCATGACGATGTCGGCGAGCATGCCTGGCTTCAGGACGCCAACCTCCTTCTCCTGAAATCCCGCATACGCGCTCCCTGTCGTGTACGCGCGAAGCGCCTGCTCCACCGTGATCTTCTGCTCGGGCACCCAACCGCCAGGATGCTTGTCGTCGAGCGTGCGACGCGTCGTCGCCGCATAGATGCCCTCGAGCGGAGTCGGTGGCGCGACGAACCAATCGCTGCCAAACGCGAGCTTCGCACCATGGTCGAGCAGCGACTTGAACGCATACGTCCCCTTTGCGCGCTCGGTGCCGATGACGCG
>JBDSML010000052.1:0-37179 GCA_039915865.1 Gemmatimonadaceae bacterium
AGCGGCACGGCACGCAGCCGTGGCTCACCGCGTTGGACTGCGACGGCTGTCCCTTCGCATCGCCGAAGGCGCCGCCGAGGTGGTAGCTCTTCGGGCCGCCGATCATGTCGAGGGCGCCCCAGAACTCGGGGGTCCGTATCTGGTAGGCGACGTCCTTCAGCATGCCGACGATCTTGCCACCCTTGATCTCGTAATACAGCTGGCCGCCGAACTGGGAGTTGTAGCGTTGCTGGTCGATCGAGAAGCTGCCATCGCCCATGATGGCGATTCCGCGATCGGTGGCGGCGATGAGGTCGTCCCACCCGTGGTCCTTCTCACCTGGCAGCAGCGACACGTTCGGCATGCGCTGGAACTGTACGTCGGCCCACGTCTGGCCGTACGAGCAGCCGTGCGACCGCACCGGCCGGCCGGTCTTCGCGTAGTAGTCGGCGAGGTAGGGCGCCTGCTCGCGGGTGGTCTGGTAGTCCACGAACACGCCGCCCTTGATGATGTCGAACTTCGTCGGCTTCACCGCCTCATCATCCCAACCGATCGCACCGAGGGAACCGTGCTGTTCGCGATCGCCCTCGATGTTCATGAACGACGGGCCGTACTTGAACTTTCCGAGCTTTTCGCGCGGCGGTGCAAGGAAGCTCGTACCGGCGTAGTTCGCTTCGTAGCCCATTGCGCGGTCGAGCTCCGTGGGATGCGCGATGCTTTCATGGATGGTGAGCCACAGATGGCTCGGATGCAGCACGAGATCATAGCGGCCAACGTCCACCGGCTTCGCCGCGAGCTTTCCGGCCGCCTCTTCGCCCCACTTCTGCGCGTTTTCCACCGGCTTGGCGTCGGTGAGATATTCGTAGCCGCGCGCGGCGGGCTGGATGACGTTGGTGCGCGTCTGGAAGTCGGAGAAGTCCGGCTTCACCGCCGTCGCGGCAAAGGGAAGCCAACTGCGGATGACCGTCTGCGTCGTGAACGTGCCTTCGGTATTGGCGTAGTTCTTCTCTTCCTTCACGAAGAACATGTTGCTGTTCACGAACTTCACGCCGCTCACCTTCATCGCCTCGGTGTTGGCGCGGATGAGGAGATCGGCCTTTTCCTCGATGGGCACGTTGAACGGGTCGACCTTGTGCGGCGTCACGTAGCGTCCATCGGGCGTCGGCGTCGCCGCCGCGAGACGCACGCGATCCGCCGCCGGCAGCACATTCGCCTTGGCGATGGCGAGTGCCTCCTTGGTGGCGCCGACCACGCCGGCTTTCGTGAGGTCGCGCGAGGCACCGAAGCCCCACGTCCCATTCACCAGCACGCGGACGCCGACGCCGAGTGTGTCGGTGTCGACCACGTTGACGATCTGCTTCTCGCGCGTGATGACGAAGTTGTTCCGGTAGCGACCGATACGTGCATCGGCGAAGCTGGCCCCGCCCATCTTGGCGGCATTGAGCGCTTCGACGAGCAGCTCCTTCGTCGCCGGGTCCATCGCAGGAAGCTCGGGCGGCGCATCGATGCGCTGCGCGAACGCTTCGGCACGGGTCAGCGCCGGCGCGGCAAGCGCCAACGCCCCGGCCGCCGCGCCGGTCTTCAGGAAATCACGCCTGTTGGTCATGGACGGTGGGGCAAGAGAAACGACGACGTTCGCCTGGATTTAACGTACGACAGCATCGGGCCGGTGTTTCGTTGCTAGAATAGCGCATCCCACGCAGTGGTGCGATGATCCACCGTAGTTCAGCACGGTCGAGGATGATCCGCGGAACCGTTATCCGGTCTTCCGTATTCGACGACTGGCGGACTCGCGATTCCGGTGCCTGATTACGGGGCGGTCTTTTTGCATCGAGGCGTCTCGCCGAACCTCGCCTCTGCCCGTCGTCATGGATATCGTCGCACCGAATTCGTCTCCCGTCTCGCCCGCCCCACTCGGTCCTGCACAGACCGGGGGAGCGCCGATGCCGCAAGCGATGCCCGCTGGCGGTGCGGCACCTATCCCGTCTCGTACCGAAACTCCACGCCGCCGCAGCAGAACCCGCCGAACGGACGTGAATACGCCGATCGCCCTGACCTCGAGTGCACCCTCCGCCCCGCTCGTGCGGCCCGACGGCTCGCCGGCGCCTGTCGTGCATCTCGCGGCGGAACTCTCGCCCTATGCACGCACCGGCGGACTCGGCGAAGCGGTCGCCAGCCTGGCCAAGTATCAGGCCGCGTCCGGCATTCCCGTCACGGTGTTCATGCCGCTGTACTCCGTCGTGCGCGAGCGCGTGGAGTTGCAGCCGGTTGGCCCAGCCTTTTCCGTCACCGTGGGCCCGCGCACCGAAACGGCGCGCATCTACGAGCCAGTGACGCCATGGGTGCCCGGCACGCCGCGGCCGCTCTTCGTCGAGAGTGACGCGTACTTCGAGCGTCCTGGACTCTACGGCGACGCAGAGGGCGACTACCCCGACAACGCGCGACGCTACGCGCTGTTCGCGCGCGCGGTGCTCGTCGCACTGCCACGCCTGCTGCCGCAGCCGCCAAGCATCGTCCACGCCCACGACTGGCAGACGGCACTGTCGAGCATCTATCTGAAGGCCGAGTTCATGGCGCATCCCTACTATGAGGGGATTCGCGCCGTGCTCTCCGTGCACAACGCCGGCTATCAGGGCCACTTCCCCGAGTCGACGATGGCCGATATCGGCCTCCCTGCCGCACTCTACAACCACCGGCAGCTCGAGTGGCACGGGCGCGTCAACCTGCTCAAGGGCGCGCTCGTCTTCTCCGATCTCGCGATCACAGTGAGTCCGACGCACGCGCACGAGTTGCGTACCGAAAAGGGCGGCTTCGGGCTCGACGGCGTGTTCGTCGCGATGCGCGATCGTCTCGTGGGGATCGTGAACGGCATCGATCAGGACGTCTGGGATCCGGCCAGCGACCCGATCATCCCGCGCCGCTTCTCGTCCGACAACCTCGCCGGGAAGAAGCGCTGCCGGGTCGCGCTTCAGCGCGCGACGGGGCTCAGCCGCTGGCAGGCGCCGATCTTCGCGCTCACCGCGCGACTCGTTTCACAGAAAGGTCTCGACCTCATCCTCGGCGACCCCGGCTACTTCGCGTTCGACGCACAGTACGTCTTCCTCGGCCACGGCGAAGCGCACTACGAGGCGATGTTGACCGAGTTGGCGGAACGCGCTCCGAGCCGGATTGCGGTGAAGCTCGACTTCACCGACGAGTTCGAGCATCTGCTGCTCGCGGGTGCCGACATGTGCCTGATGCCGTCGCTCTATGAGCCGTGCGGTCTCACGCAGATGCGCGCGCAACGCTACGGAACCATTCCCGTCGCTCGGCGTACCGGTGGGCTGGCGGACACCATCGAGGATGGTGTCACTGGCTTCCTGTTCGACGACTACACGCCGGCGGATTTCATGCGCGCGGCGATGCGAGCCGTCGATCAGTATCGCGACGGTGACGCATGGGAAGAGATGATGCGAGAAGCGATGGCGCGCGATTTCGGCTGGGATCGGAGCGCGGCGAGATACCTGAGCGTGTACCGGAGAGTCCTCGGACTACCGGCGGTTCGCTGATCCGTTGACGCTCGCCTCGCGCTTCACGGCGCTCTGCATCCTTTTCGCTTCGCTCGCCGTCGCACCAAGGGCGAGTCGTGCCCAGAGCGCATTCGATCCCGGGCCGCCGCCCGTCGCGCGCGAGTTCCGCGCCGTCTGGGTCGCCACGGTCGACAACATGGACTGGCCTTCGCGCGCAGGGTTGAGCACAGCCGAGCAGCAACGGGAGATGATTGTCATCCTCGACAAGCTCGTCGAGGTGCACATGAACGCGATCATCCTGCAGGTGCGTCCTGCCGCTGACGCACTCTACGATTCGAAGATCGAGCCCTGGTCGGAGTACCTGACCGGCAAGATGGGCAAGGCGCCCGATCCGTATTACGATCCTCTCACGTTCACGGTGGCAGAGGCGCACAAGCGCGGACTCGAGCTGCACGTGTGGATCAATCCCTATCGGGCCCGCTACTCGCGTCATCGGCCCGCGTCGGCGACTCACATCAGCCGCAGCAATCCGAGTCTCGTGCGGAACTACGGGCCGTATGTGTGGATGGATCCCGGCAGTCCCGCCGTACGTGAGCGCACTCGTCGTGTCGTGCTTGACCTCGTGAAGCGTTACGACATCGATGGCGTCCACATGGACGACTACTTCTACCCGTATCCCGAGACTGAACGAGTGCGGCGGAAGCTCAGGGAGATTCCATTCCCCGACAATTCGACGTACGCGAAATACCGGAAAGACGGCGGACGACTCTCGCGTGACGACTGGCGTCGCCAGAACGTGAATCTGCTCGTGAAGGAACTGTACGACGCGATTCACGAGGTGAAGCCTCAGGTTCGCTTCGGTGTCAGTCCATTCGGCATCTGGCGGCCAGGCTCACCGCCGTCCGTGCGCGGCCTCGATCAGTACGCCGTGCTGTATGCCGACGCGAAGAAGTGGTACAACGAAGGCTGGGTCGACTACATGACGCCGCAGCTCTACTGGTCGGTCGACAAGCCGCAACAACGGTACGACCACCTGCTCGAGTGGTGGGCGCAGCAGAATACGTTCGGACGTCATCTCTGGCCGGGCAACTACACGAGCAAGGTCGGCTTCACGAATTCAGCGAAGTGGAACACCGACGAGATCCTCGAGCAGATTCGCCTCACGCGCGCACAACCTGGCGCCACCGGCAACGTGCATTTCAGCATGGAGGTGTTCAAGAAGAATCCGGACAACCTCAACGAGCGGCTCGTGCGTGAGGCCTATGCGATTCCCGCACTCGTGCCGGCGTCCACGTGGCTTCCGGCGACGGCGATGACGGTGCCGTCGGCATCCGCGCGCATCGACATCAACTCGTCCGCGCGCGTGATCGACCTTGGGCTAGGCACGTTGTCGTCGAAGCTGCCGTGGCTCTGGGTGGTGCAGTCGCGAACCACCGCTGGCTGGATGACGGCAATCGTGCCGGGCACGCAGCGCGTGTTCGTGCTCGGCGCGCCGGGGAGTGCCGCGCCGCTCGACGTTCGCGTGCGTGCGGTCGATCGCGTCGGCAACCTGAGTCCGGAGAATCGTCTGCCGGCAGTGCGGTAAGAGCGGGTCCCGATTCAGCTGGCGCCGAGCGATGCCGTCGGTAGAAAGCGCGGTGCGACGCGTGCCTTGCTCGCCTGCTCGAATGCGAAGGCGAGCTTGAACAGCGTCGGCTCCGCCCATGCCTTCCCCATGAAGGTGATACCGAGCGGCAGGCCTCGAGTGTAGCCCATCGGTACGGTGATCGCCGGATAGCCGGCCACGGCGCACGGCGACGTGCTGCTCCCGCCGCCGGAGGGATCGCCATTCACGAGATCGATCAGCGATGGTGGTCCCTGCGTCGGTGCGACGATCGCGTCGAGCTTGTGCTTCGAGAACGTCGCATCGAGACCCTGCGTGCGTGCCAGCGTACGGCATGATGCGAGCGCCTTTCTGTACGCGGCGGATGAGAGATCGCCCTTCTTCGTCGCCATCTCGAAGATTTCCTGGCCGAAGTAGGGCATCTCCTCCTTGGTGTGGGCCTTGTTGAAGGCGATGAGGTCGTCGAGGTTGCGGGCGCGGGCGCCGGCGGGACGCGTGGCGAGATAGGCAGCGAGATCCGCCTTGAACTCGAACAGCAGCACTTCGTACTCCGCGTCGTCGAACTTTCCGGCCGTCGCGATGTCCGCTGGATCGATGATGGTTGCGCCACGCTCCTTCATCTCGGCGAGCGCCTTCTCGAACTGTGCGTCGGTCGACACGCTGTATCCCGTGTACTTCTTGCGCGCCACGCCGATGCGAGCGCCTTTCAATCCGTTTGCATCGAGAAAGCGTGTGTAGTCGAGATTCGCTGCCGTTCGTCCGCGCATCGCGGCATCACGCGAGTCAACGCCGACGAGCGCGCCAAGCAGGATGGCGGCGTCCGTGACGGAGCGCGCCATCGGTCCGGCAGTGTCCTGCGAATGCGCGATGGGAATGATGCCGGTTCGGCTCACGAGACCGATTGTCGGCTTGAGTCCGACGAGCGAGCACGCGGCCGCGGGCGACGTGATCGATCCGTCGGTCTCGGTGCCCACGGCGACCGCGCAATAGCTCGATGCAGTCGCGCCGCCGGAACCCGAGCTCGACCCGGACGGCGTGCGATCGAGTGCGTACGGGTTGCGCCCCTGGCCTCCGCGTCCCGACCACCCGCTGGACGAGTGTGACGATCGAAAGTTCGCCCACTCGCTCAGGTTCGTCTTGCCGAGTATGACGGCGCCGGCCGCGCGGAGCCGCTCGACGATGTGGGCGTCGCGCGAGGGGCGCGACCCTTCGAGTGCGAGGGAGCCTGCCGTCGTCATCATGCGGTCGGCGGTGTCGATGTTGTCCTTCACGAGCACCGGGATGCCGTGCATCGGACCGCGCGTCTTGCCCGCCTTGCGCTCCGCGTCGAGCGCGTCGGCGATGGCGAGCACGTCGGGATTGGTCTCGATCACGTGCCGCAGCATCGGCCCTTGTCGGTCGAGTGAGGCGATACGCTCGAGATACTGCTGCGTGATGCGGTGCGACGTGTACTCGCCGCTCTGCATGCCCGCGCTCAGGTCGGCGATCGATTTCTCTTCGAGGGCGAAGGCACTCGGGCGTGACGTCGTCTCGTGCATCGGCTCACCGGAACGACCGAGTGGCAACATGCTGGCGGCGGTGGTGCCGGCAACGATGCCGACGAAGCTGCGGCGTGAATGGCGATCGCTCACTGTCGAATCCGTGTCGGGGGTTGGAACCGTCGCACAAGGAACAGAATTGACGGGACGCCGCTTCCCGCGGCAAGGCATGCGAGGAAGCGGCGCCGCGACTGGATGCGCTTGACTATTCGGCGAATAGAGATAACCTTTCATCCGGATACACGGATGATACAAGCCCGCCCGATCTTCGACCGCCTCACGGCGCTGGCCGACCCCACCAGAAGTCGGCTGCTTCTGCTCCTCGACCGCCACGAGCTGACGGTGGGCGAGCTGTGCTCGGCGCTGCAACTGCCGCAGAGCACCGTGAGCCGACACCTGAAGACGCTGGCCGACGAAGATTGGGTGGTCGCTCGCGCGGAAGGCACCAGTCGTCGCTACACGATGCCAGGGAGTGCGCTTGATCCGGGTGCGCGGCGACTGTGGCATCTGGTGCGCGACCAGGTGAGCACCACCCCATCCGCGCGACACGATCTCACGCGCGCCGAACGCATCCTGCACGAGCGACGCACGACCTCGCAGTCATTCTTCTCCACGCGCGCGGGCCAATGGGACAAGCTACGCAACGAGCTATACGGCGCGAGCGCGGATCTCACCCCACTCGCAGCGTTGCTCGAGCCCACATGGACCGTGGGCGACCTCGGATGCGGCACGGGGCAGACGACGGCGGCACTCGCGCCATTCGTCGGCAACGTGATCGCCGTCGACGAGTCGAGCGCGATGCTCGCCGCTGCACGCAAGCGGCTCGACGCGCACGACAATGTCGAGCTGCGCAGCGGTCGTCTCGAGGACCTGCCGATCGATGACGGCGCGCTCGATGCCGCAGTAGTGTCGCTCGTGTTGCATTTCGTCGTCGATCCGGCACGCGTCATCGCCGAAGCTGCGCGCGTGCTGAAGCCCGGCGGACGCCTGCTGCTCGTCGACATGCTGCCCCACGAGCGCGAGGAGTATCGCGCCGCCATGGGACATCTCTGGCTCGGCTTCAGCGAGCAACAGCTCACGGGCTGGCTCGAGGATGCGGGCTTCGAACAGACGCGCATCGTTCCCCTTTCTCCTGATCCACAAGCAAAAGGTCCCGGCCTCTTCGCGGCTCGGGCCGTCCGCTCTTCATAAGCACCTGTCCTTTCTGTTTCCTGTCCACCTGTCATCCACCGAAATCATGGCTACGACGCAACACCCCGACACCCAGAGCGCGCTCGACCGTCCGGCCTTCAAGGTCGCGGATCTCTCGCTGGCCGAATTCGGCCGCAAGGAACTGCGTCTCGCCGAGCAGGAAATGCCGGGCCTCATGGCACTGCGCAGCGAGTACAAGGGCAAGAAGCCGCTCGCCGGCGCGAAGATCATGGGCTCACTGCACATGACAGTGCAGACCGCTGTCCTCATCGAGACACTCACGGAGCTCGGCGCCGACGTGCGCTGGGTGAGCTGCAACATCTTCAGCACGCAGGATCATGCGGCGGCCGCTGTCGCCGTCGGCAAGGATGGCACGGTGGACAATCCCAAGGGCATCGCCGTCTTCGCATGGAAAGGTGAGACGCTCGAGGAGTACTGGTGGTGCACCGAGCAGGCGCTCATGTGGCCCGACGGCTCTGGCCCGAACCTCATCCTCGATGACGGTGGCGACGCCACGATGCTCGTGCACAAGGGCGCGGACTACGAGCTCACCGGCGTTGTGCCGGCATTCAATGAGGCGACGGATAGCGAAGAGTGGGGCGTCATCCTCGACCTGATTCGCGTCGAGCAGCAGAAGAATCCCGGCCGCTGGACGAAGGTTGCCGCCGACGTACGCGGCGTCTCCGAGGAGACGACGACGGGCGTGCATCGCCTGTACGAGATGATGAACGCCGGCACGCTGCGCTTTCCGGCGATCAACGTCAATGACGCCGTGACGAAGTCGAAGTTCGACAACCTGTACGGCTGCCGGCACTCGCTGACGGACGGCATCCTCCGCGCATCTGACGTGATGCTCGCCGGCAAGGTTGCGGTGATCTTCGGTTACGGCGATGTCGGCAAGGGATGCGCGCAGTCGCTGCGCGGTCAGGGCGCACGCGTCATCATCACCGAGATCGACCCCATCTGCGCCCTTCAGGCGGCGATGGAAGGCTATCAGGTGACGACGCTGGCCGAGGTGGTGAGCTCGGCCGACATCTTCATCACGGCGACGGGCAACAAGAACATCATCACCGTCGATGACATGGCGAAGATGAAGGACAAGGCCATCGTCGGGAACATCGGCCACTTCGACAACGAGATCGACATGGCCGGTCTCAAGAAGAAGGGCATCACGCGCATCAACATCAAGCCGCAGTACGACGAGTTCGTGTTCCCCGACGGCCACTCGGTGATGATCCTCGCTGAGGGTCGCCTGCTCAACCTCGGCTGCGCGACGGGCCATCCGAGTTTCGTGATGTCGGCGTCGTTCACCAATCAGGTGATGGCGCAACTCGAGTTGCACGTGAACGCGGACAACCTCGAGAAGAAGGTCTACACGCTGCCGAAGCATCTCGACGAGAAGGTCGCGCGCCTGCATCTCGACAAGCTTGGCGTGAAGCTGACGAAGTTGTCGCCGGACCAGGCGTCGTACATCGGCGTGCCGGTGGACGGGCCGTACAAGCCTGATCACTATCGCTACTAGCGTTGAGAGAGTTGGGTAAGCAGTAAGGGGTGGGAGAAAGGGCACACCAAAGCGATTCGGTGTGCCCTTTCTCGTTCCCTCTTACCTCGTATCCTTCACCTGCGTTTCAGGCATTTCTATCGATGCACGTATTCGGTCCCGGAACGTTCGGATTGTTCTGCTCCGCCTGCGGCACCGGGAAGTTGATGTCCGTGCCGTAGTTGCCCGCCTTGTGCCACGCGCCCGTCGGGAACACCGACTCGACCGGACGAGAGTACTGCCGGATGAGACGGCGCATGTCGCCGAGTCGATAGCCGCGACCGAAGAGCCAGAAGGCGCGCTCGCGGAAGACGAGATTCTCGCGAGTCACCTGAGTGCCGGGATCGATGAGGTTCGCCGTCAGGCCCGCAATGTTGGCATCTGTGCGTGCCTGATTCAGCTTGCTGATCAGCAGCGTAGGGTTCGATGCACGCAACGCAGCTTCAGCCTCGATCATTCGCGCTTCGATTCCGCTTGCGATTGCCACCGACGCATCGCGCGTAGGAAACACGAGTTGCACGAACACGGGCACCGTGCCGTCGTCGCGGCTCTTGAGTGCCGTACCGTTGGCGATACAGACCGCGTCGCCGCCCAGACAGACCTTGAGACGCGGATCGGCTGCGGTCGCGAAGTTCAAGCCGTTGGTGCCCTCGTTGTTACTGACGCTGTAGCGACGCGCGATGTTGTTGTACGTCCACAGTGCGTTGTCCGTCGTGGTCTGCGCGTGGAGATTGAAGTAGTTGTAGTTCGACGGCACGCCCGCCACCGCCAGCGCAGCGTCGGCTGGACGGTTGAGGTTCATCAGGATGCGGCCGCGCGTGACCATCAGCGCGTTGCGAACCTTGACGTCGGCGGTGCTCGATCCGGTGATGAGCGCCAGTCCGGAGTCTGCATGTGCGAGGGCACGAGCGAATGCCGCAGCGGTCGTGATCGGCGAACCGTATTCCTCCGCGCCATTCGCCACGTTGCTGAACACGAGGCCGTTGCAATAGCTCTCACCGACGACGTTCTCGACGTACGCCTGGATGAAGTACATCTCGGCCACGTCTGCCGTCGGACCGAGTGGACTGTACTGCTTGAGCAGGTCGATGGCCTGCGATGCGGCCAATCGCGAGCGCTGCAGCATGCGGTCGACGTCTGTCAGGAACGAGTTCGCGGTGGTGATGACGCGCTGGTCGACTTCCTGGCGGGCGATGAACGAGTCGCCATTGATCCATTCGTCGGCAAGCAGGCCGCTGAGCAGGAAGAGACCCTCCGAGTTGCTGCTTCCACCGCTCGTCGCGCTGTTGAGCCGTCCGATGGCGCCGACGCGCACGGCTGTCGCACCGGCGGCGGACTGTACGTCGCTCGGGTTGATGATGTCGGGATCAGTGACCTGGAGGAGGTCGTTCGAATTGCAGCTCACCAGTCCTACCGCTCCGGCAATGGCCGCAGCATAGAGGGCCGTGGATGCAGCCCGGCGGACCCGCGACTTGAGCGCGGGTGTGCTCGTATATGAAGTCATGTCCGTCCTAGAAGCCGAGGGAAAGGCGGAGTACGTAGTACGTGGTCGGTGCGAATGCCTGGAACTCCGACGGCGCGTCACCGGTGCTGGCGAAGGCTTCGGGGTCGACTCCCGAGTACTTCGTCCAGATGATGCCGAGGTTGCGTGCAGCGAGGGTTGCGGCGAGGCTGCGGCCGCGGAAGAACTTTGCCGCCCACTGTTCCGGCGCCGTGAACGTCGCGTTCAACTCGCGGAAGCGGAGGAAGTCGCCCGGCTCGATGAAGCCGGCGACCGTCTTCGCGGGATTGTCGCGCTGGGCAACCGTGCGTGCCTGCTGGAACAGCGTCGCATGCGGATCGAGCAAACCGGCGCAGTTGTTTCGGCTGCCGCAGCGAATGCGCTCGGTGTTGTTGTAAATCTTGAAGCCGCCCTTGTAATCGATCATGCCACCGAGATGGATGCGGCGGCTGAACAGGTCGACGCCGTTCGTGACCGAGAACTCGTAGCGCGGTATCGGATTGCCGAGATACACGACGTCCTGGGTGATCGGGGTGACGTCCACCTCGCTGAGATTCGGATCCGTGTTGTAGGCGATGATGCCATCCCCGTTCTTGTCGCCGTAGCCGCGGAGCGCGCGCGACCACCATCCGTTGAGCGGATAGCCTTCGCGCTGCTGCTGCGTGCTGCTGGAGACGATAGTCGGCAGGCCGCCCAGGCTGTCGAGTGTGTTCTTGTTCGCGTTGCCGTTGAGCGTGATGTCCCAGCCGAACTTGTCCTTCTGAATCAGCTGCGCATTGATCAGGACTTCCCAACCCTCGTTGCTCACCTTGCCCAGGTTCTCGAAGCGAGACGTTGCGCCGGTTCCGAGCGACGGCGGCAGGATGCGGCTGACGAGCGCATCACGCGACGTCTTGTGGTAGTAGGTGACTTCGGTGTTGATGCGGCTGTTCCAGAACGTGCCGTCGACACCGAGCTCCAGCTCGGACGAGCGCTCGGGCTTGAGGTTGCGATTGCCGAGCGCGCTGAAGACGACAGCCGGTGCATCGCCACTCTCGAGGCGCGCCGTGGACGCGGAGAAGTACTGCACGGCGTCGATGGTGCCGGGCTGCACGCCGGATGCGCCGTACGCCGTGCGCAGCCGCAGCTGGTTCAACCAGTTGTAGTGCGGAACGAACGGCTCTTCCGAGACGACCCACGACGCGGCGAGTTTCGGATACAGCACCGTAGCGAAGTCGGCACCAAACGCGCTGTTGCGATCGGAGCGGAGTGCGCCGGTGAGGAAGAAGCGCTCATTGAAGGCGAGATTCTCCTCGAGGAAACCGCCCAGCGTGCGGGTGTCGCTCGTGGATTCGTCGGCGGACTGCACGGCGCCGGCAGTGACGGACACTGCGCCAGGAGGAAGCTTTACGCCTCTCGCGCCGTTGCGATCGAACTCGCTGCGATTGAACTGAACGCCGGCCGTCGTCTTCGACAGGATGGATTTCGACAGCTGGCGTGACGCGGTCATGTTGGCGTCGGCAGCGTACGTGAAGAAGTTGGTCCGGTTGTCGATCTTGAAGCCGAGACGGCTGTCGCCGCCGAGATCCGGGCAGGTTCCGAAGCGGCAGAGCTGCGTATCGAGACGGTTGGCGTAGTCGAGACCGACGTTCGCGCGACCCGACAGCCATTCGGCGGGCCGCCAGTTGCCGTTGAGCGACGTGATCAGTCGCGACACGCCCTGATTCGTGTACGTCTGATAGACGTCGCGCGGCGTGAACTGGCGCCAGCCCCACAGCGTGTCGCCGTTGGCGGCGAGGTTGTACTTGAAGCCCGGGCCGCCGTAGGTGTTGCCGGCGAGGCCGCTGGTGCCCGAGTCGTCGCTCGTCGGGAGCCGCACGTCTTGCGACGTATAGCCCGAACTGAACGCGAGATCGAGCTTCGGGGACACGGCGAGGTTGAAGTTCGCGCGGGTCGTGACGCGACCCATGTGGTTCGGCGTGGCCTCTTCCGGACGGAGGGTCGCACCGTGCGACGCCAGGTAGCGCTGGTCGAACTGGGGAATCACGAGGACGCCGGCTTCATCCTCCCATTCACCATGCAGGAAGTAGCGGAGCTGCTCCGAGCCGCCACCGACCTGCAGGCTGTGCTGCTGGCGCCATCCCGCACCGTTCGGCGTGGTCTCGGGATCTTCGTACAGGTTGAACTTGGTGACGCTGTCCTGCTTGCACGTGTTGGACGTCACCTGGGAGAGGAAGCACTGCACGACGTTCGACGGCGTCGACGTCAGCGCAGCAGTCGGGCCGCTGCGCCAGGCGCGATACGCGTCTGGATAGTGGTTGTTGTCGACGTGCGCGCCCTGCTCGGTGGTATACGTCACGCGTGCAGGGCCAGCGACACCGCGCTTGGTCGTGATGATGATGACGCCGTTGGCCGCATCGGTGCCGTAGAGCGTCGCCGCAGACGGGCCACGCACGACTTCGATCGACGCGATCTCCTCGGGATTGAGGTCGTTCACGCGCGCGGGCAGCGTGCCTCCGACGCTCACCGTCGACGAACCCGTCGTGCCTTCCACGCGAGTGCCGTCGACGATGTAGATCGGATTGTTGCTCAGCGAAAGCGAGCTCGTACCGCGGATGCGGATGCGCGTACCGGCACCAGTCTGCGTGCCCGGAACCACGAGCACACCAGGGGCGCGCGCCGTCAGCATGTCGCCGATGTTGGCGACCGCCCTCGTCTCCTTCACCGCCGCCGCATCGATCTGCGCGATGGCGTTGCCGACTTCGACGCGCCGCTGATCGCCCGTGGCCGTGGTGACGACCGGATTGAGCTCGATGGCGACGCCCTTCATCGTGAGATCGAGCGTGGCGGTCTGGCCGCTGGCCACGGTGGCCGTGCCACGCACTTCAGCATAGCCGACGCGCAGGACGCGGATATCGATGCGGCCGGGAGTCAGCCCGCGAATGGTGTACTGGCCCTGGGCGTTGGTCTGGCCACCGAGCGTCGTCCCGACGACACTGACGCGGGCCAGCGAAATTGGCTGGCCACTCGCCACGTCGGTGACGCGGCCGGTGATACTTCCTTGAGACTGTGCTCCGGCCGCAGCCGGTAGAGTCGATGCCGCAAATACGGCTAGCACGAATGCTGAAAGGACGCTGCGCAAATTCATGTCGCCTCGAGGGGAATGAACTGGAAGGCCGAAGGGGCTGAAGCTACGGTGCAGGGTGTTGACCGCAAACCCGATGGCGGGAGTCTCAGGGTTGACCAGGGCGATAGCGGCGCACCGTCTGTCGCTGGATGTCCTTCTCGCTCCAGGCAACTGGCTTCAGTTGCCCGCGTGCGAACAGCTCCGCCTGGTCGCTGTGAAATGGGGAATCGGGCCGTGGGCTTTCGCCGTATGCAAGGACCGAGAGTGCACGCGGCTGGTCACCGAACTCCACGGCCAGAATCCAGCCGTCGCCACCGGTCGCCTCTCGCTTGCCATCGGGATCGTCCTTGTACCACAGCACGCGGAAGCAGCCGATGTCGCCGTTGCATCCGCCCACCGGGACGTCGACGTTGCCGATCCGCACGCGATGCACGTCGCCCCACGCGACGTCGGCGCGACCGTAGCGCTTCGCCGTCTCGCCGACGGCCCAGGCGAACGCCTCGACCGCCCGTGAGGAATGGCGAATCCCGCGCGGCGTGGACGTCGGCTTCGTCACGTCCCAGGATGTCGCATACATCGTATCCGGCCTGGCACCGGCGATGTACTTCCGCCACCAGATCTCGAACAGCACGCCCCCTCGGCTCTTCGGGGCGACCGTCTTGTCCCACCTGGCGATCATGTCGATGGCGCTCGCCACGTCCGGCGCGGGCTGCGACGCGCGCACGGCCGCCACGAGGTCGTTGCGGACGCGGTCGGCGAGGAGCATGCGGTACGAGTGCTTGAGCGCGAGCATGTCGGTGAGCGACAGCTTGCGATCGTTGTCGATCAGGTCGATCGCCAGCTGGCTGCGCAGGCCGAGCCTGGGCTCCGGGAAATAGGCAGGATACTTCGAGCGGTCGAGCACCTGCCGCATGTTGGTGAAGTACGGCGGATCGTTCGAGTTCTGGATGTAGCCGCCCTTGGGATTGAGCACCTGCGGCAACGAGTCGAAGGGGACGTAGTGCGACCACATGTCGGTCACCGAGTTGGCCTCGACCGCCACCGTATCCGACCCGTCTCCCTGCGGCAGCGACGGGATCGTCGCATTCCATACATAGAGGATGTTGCCGGCGCGGTCGGCGTACGTGAAGCTGGAGTTCAACCGGGCGCGCATGCGCATGGCGTCCTTCCATTGGTCGAGCGTCTTCGCGCGCATCATGGCCAGAAACTGCTGGCCGGCGCGGAAGTCGCCATCCATACCGGCGCGGAGCACGTAGATACGCGTGCTGTCGCGATAGACGACGGGCCCATACGGAGTGCGAGCGACTTCGCGCGTCTCACTGTCCATGTTGCCGCCGTCGCGATAGGCGACGCGCACCTTGGTCCGCTCGATCGGGTGGCTCGTGCCGTCGAGGAGGTAGTGATCGGCGTTCGCGCGGTCGAGCTTGAGCGCGTATACCTGGTCGAGCAGCGGATCGTTGTTCGTCGTCGCGAAGCCGAGGTCGCGGTTGAAGCCACCGATCACGCCGAAGGGTCCGCCGATCCGGAAGTCGCCATAGAAGTCGAGCTTCCCGGGCACGGTGACGTGCGCTTCATAGTATCCGGCGTTCCACTGCAGATGTGGATTGCGCAGCAGGATTGCATGCCCGGACTTGGTGCGCGACGGCGCGAATGCCCACGCGTTCGATCCTTCGTCCGGCATGTCGAGCCACGGGCCGTCTGGCGGCGGGCCTTCGGACGTCGGCACTCCTGCGGCCGGCTGACCGCGATTGCGCGAACGATACGTGGGATCGTTGCGGGCGAGGAAGCGCGCAGCCTGTGTTGCGCTGACCATGTAGACGTCGTGCGCGAGGACGTCGTATCCGTTGAAGTTCGGCGCGAAGCCAGCCGGAAACTCATCCGGGTGAAGCTCCACATATCGATTCGCGCCCGCGGCGAAGCCCTCATACGCATCACGCGTGTCAGCGTCGACGAACGCGTACGTCTCGACCGCACGCTCGTACGAGAGACGCGCCGAAAAGTCGCGTTCCATGCTGTCGCGCCCGAACCAGCGGCCCATCTCTCCGCGCGACTTGAGGAGATCGAGGGGCACACGTGCGCCGTAGTCTTCGGACTGCACATAGGCGAGTGCGTACTCCGCCGCGCCGATGTTGTCGGCCTTGATGTGCGGGACACCATTCGTCGTGCGGCGGATCTCGACGTGCGATGCGTAGTCCGTCTGGCGCGACGTCTTCACGGACGACGCGCCGGTCGTATGCCGAAGTGGACGACCAGCCAGGACACCCGTGTACTTGCCGCCATCCACCGCCACCTGTCCATTCACCAGGACGTACCGCATCCCCTCGGCGAGAATCTCCGGGCTGATGTACGTCGCCTTGTCGGCGACCGTCTTCGGGTCGAACACGATGACGTCGGCGAATGTTCCTTCAGCGAGCACGCCGCGATCGGCAATCTGAAGCGTCTGTGCAGTGAGCTGGCTCGACGAGTGAATGGCCTGCGGCAGTGTCATCAGGTGGTCCTGATAGACGTACTGCCGCAGTTTGCGCGGGAACGTGCCGAACTTGCGCGGATGACCATCCGAGCCGTCCGAGCCCGTCATGACCCACGGCTGCACCATGAACTTGTTGAGGTCCGCGTCCTTCATGTTGAATGACGCGACGCTCGCATCGCCGGCGACGATGATCTCCAGCGCCGCGGCGATCGGCGTCATGTGGCGCGCCTCGGCAACCTGCGCGAGCGTCTTTCCGCGAATGCTCGTGTCGCGCGTGGCCGTGATCAACAGCGACGGCGCACCGCCGCGACGCACGAGATTCCGCTCCATCTCGGAAACGAGTTTCGGCTTGATCGTCGCGTCATTGATGCGGGCGCGCAACGAGTCGCGACCACCCGCTTCCGCCCAGCGCGGCAACAGCGAAGCACCGACGCTCGTGCCCGACGCGAGGTACGGATACTGGTCCGCCGTCACGTTCACGCCGGCTGCACGCGCCGCCTTGATCAGCGCGATGACCGTATCGGCCTGACCCCACACATCGGCGCCAAGTGCCTTGATGTGAGAGATGTGTACGGGAATCTTTGCCTCCCGGCCGATGCGTAGCGTCTCGTTGATGCTGCCGATGAGGCCGATGGTGTACGAGCTCTCGTCGCGCATGTGCGAGTCGTAGATGCCACCGAACTGCGCCGCGACCTTCGACAGGGCGATGATCTCGTCTGTCGTCGCATAGCTGCCAGGGGCGTAGTACAGGCCGGTGGACATGCCGAGCGCGCCGTCAGCCATCCCTCGCGCGACGATGGCGCGCATCGAGTCCGTCTGCGCCGGCGTCGGTGCGGCATCCGACATTCCCATCACGGCTCGTCGCACGGAGCCCTGCGGCACGTAGAGCGCCGCGTTGGTGCCGATGCCGTCGCGCTTCCAGGTGTCAAACGTCTTGCCGATTTCGATTGTCCCACCACCATCGTTGTTTGTGATGACGGTGGTGACTCCTTGCATCAGGTACCCAATGTTGCCTTTGCGCTCTGCGCTCGACAGGTCGCCCTGCGTGTGCGTGTGCGGATCGATGAAGCCAGGCGCGACGACCAGGCCGCTCGCGTCGATCGTTCGTCGAGCGGTGACGCCTGAGCGTGTGGCATCGCCGACGAACACGATGCGCTCGCCCTGGACGCCGACGTCGGCTCGGCGCTCGGGTGCACCCGTGCCGTCGACGACGGAGCCGTTGCGCAGGAGCACGTCGACGACGCGTTCCTGCGCCAAGGCGGGACGGGCGATGAGTCCTGCAGCAAGCAGGAGGCTGAGACCGAGTGAAGCGAATCGCTGTTTCATCATGTGGAATTGTGCGACGTCGTCTGTGACGGGAGGGACTGGTGCGCGGGTGCTCGTCGCGGTGCGGCTGCTGCGAGTGATACGAGCGAAGGGTCTATCGTGTTGCGCACGATGCGTCGGCCTGCCTTGCAGCGCTCTAGCCCCAACCGCATTATGGCGCCGGAAGCCCGTCGCCATGCCCGTGGTGGATTCATCCGCCGTTCACCATACCGGAGTGTGTCAATGTATTCCGTCTCGTCCTCGAGTACACGCCACATCGCGCTCGTCGTCCTGTTCTCGGCAAGCGTGTTGTCGCCACAGCGAGTGCACGCGCAAAGTGGAGCAATTGCCGGTACAGTCGTCAGTACATCGACCGGTGCACCCGTCCCGGCGGTCCAGGTGCTGCTCGCCGGCACGACGACCGGCGTCATCACCGATGGGAGCGGCCGATTCCGCATCGCCGGACTGAGTGGCGAGACCGTCGCACTCGATGTGCGACGACTGGGCTTTCGGCCGTTGCGTCAGACCGTGCGCGTCGGCGCGTCGGATCTGCGTCTCGTCATCACCGAGCAGTCGGTGTCGCTCGATGAGGTCGTCGTTACCGGCACCGCTGGCGGTCAGGCGAAGCGCGAGCTCGGCAACGCGGTCTCGACCATCAACGCGGTCGAAGCAGCGGAGCGTGGCACGATCAACAACGTGCAGCAGTTGCTGAATGGGCGCGCGCCCGGCGTATTCGTGAATCCCTCCACGGGCAACGTCGGCACCGGCGCGCGTATCCGCATTCGCGGTGCGTCGAGCCTCTCGCTGTCCAACGAGCCGCTCGTGTACATCGACGGCGTCCGCGCCAATTCACAGCCGGCGACGGGACCAGCCAACCAGGCCTTCGGCTCGGCGTCGATCTCGCGGCTCAACGACATCAACCCGGACGACATCGAGTCCGTCGAGATCATCAAGGGACCGGCCGCCGCGACGCTCTACGGCACCGAGGCATCCAACGGCGTCGTCCAGATCATCACGAAGAAGGGCGCTGCCGGCCGCGCACGCTGGGACTTCTCCACGCATCAGGGCACGAACTACTTCCAGAATCCCGGAGGACGCTTCCGGATCAACTACTTCCCGGTCCCGAGGGTAGGCGGCACCGCCGGCCAGCTCGACACCGTGCCGATCAACCTCATCGCGCTCGAGGATGCACGCGGCACACCGGTGTTCCAGAACGGACATATCGGGCAGGGCGACGTCTCGACGAGCGGCGGCTCCGATCTCTTCCGTTACTACGCGGGCGCTGGTCTGGAGGACAGCAAGGGCATGGAGCCAGTGAACGGTGTGAAGCGCCGGACGGGTCGTCTCAACCTGACGGTCGATCCCAGCAAGACGCTCAACCTCGGCTTCAACGTCGGCTACAGCAACGGCAACATCACCTTGCCCTGCGAGGCAGGATGCGGCGGGCGCACGCTTGGTGTGGTGAATGCGACGCCGCTGAACCTCGTGCCCCAGGCGAACGGACAGCCCAATCCGCGCCGCGGGTTCAACAGCGCACTCCCGACACAATACGACGCCTTCTACGAGTTCTACCAGATCGTCGATCGCTTCACTGGCGGTGTACAGGTGAACCAGCAGGTGACGTCCTGGTTCAAGCACCGCCTCAACATCGGAACGGATCGCACGCGCGAGGAGAACAGCGAGCTCGATCGCCGCACCGAGGACTCGCTCTCCAAGGCACTGCTCGGCACCGCAGGACTCGGCTTCCGCGACATGACGTTCCGCACGATCAACAACTACACCGCGGAGTATTCCGGTTCGGCCATTCGTGCGCTCCCGCGCGCACTGCGGTCCACCGCCACCCTCGGGGCACAGTACTATCGCAACTACTACGAGATCGCCTGCGCCACGGGATCGAACTTCCCTGCCGTCGGCGTCACGACCGTTTCGGCGACGACCACCAACCGCTCCACATGCCAGGACGTCGAGGAAGACGCAACGCTCGGCTTCTTCGCGCAGGAGCAGATCGGATGGAAGGATCAGCTCTACGTCACCGCAGCGCTGCGCGCCGACGACAACAGCGCCTTCGGCCGCAACTTCGATCGCGTCTACTATCCGAAGTTCAGCCTGAGCTACATCCCGATCGACGGGGCGAGCTCACGCTTCCCGAAGATCAACACGCTCAAGTTTCGCGCGGCCTACGGCGAATCGGGCAAGCAGCCGATCACGTTCTCCGCGCTCCAGACCTACACGAGCGCCACCGGTCCGGGCGACGTCCCGACCGTCACCATTCTGTCACTCGGCAATCCGAACCTCGGGCCTGAACGCAGCAAGGAGATCGAGCTCGGCTTCGATCTCGGCGCCTTCAATGATCGCGCCGGCTTCGAGTTCACGTACTATCGCAAGCGCACCATCGACGCGATTCTCGACCGCCAGATCGCACCGTCCATCGGCGTTCCCGGCACGCAGCCATTCAACGCCGGCGCTGTACGCAACTCCGGCATCGAGATGCTGCTCCGTGGAAAGCCGATCACGACCGACAAAGTCGATTGGGACGTCACCGTCGGCTACGCGATCAACAACAACAGGGTCGAGGACCTCGGCACGCCGGCGGCGATCCTCGAGCTGCGCCGGCAATCGAGCTGCGCCGGCTACGTGCCTGGCACGAGCAACCCAACGAGTTGCCCCGTCGCGGATTTCGTGCTCGCCAGCAACGGTTCGCTGCCACCGCGTCACCAGGTCGGCTATCCGATCGGCTCGTACTTCTTCCCGAAGATCGTCTCGGCGACACTGACCGCCGCCGGTACGGCGACGAACGTGCTCTGCGACGACGGCAAGGGCGGGTCGGTGGCCTGCGCGGGTGCACCGGCTGTCTTCATCGGCCGCACGACGCCACGCGTCGAAGGCTCCGTCAACAACAGCATCACCCTGTTCAACAACCTGCGCATCTCGGGGCTGGTCGACTTCAAGCGCGACTACGTGAAGATCGACGGCAGCCAGCGCTTCCGCTGCGTCGTGAATCGTCGCTGCCGGGAGTGGTATTACCCACAGGACTACGACCCGAAGCTGATCGCCAGTCTCAAGGCGGGCACGGACGTCCTTCCCGGCGGCTACACCAACGACGCGAGCTTCGCCAAGCTGCGCGAGATCAGCGTCTCGTACACGCTGCCGCAGCGCTACAACCGCATCGGCGGGTTCAGCCGGGCGGTCATCGGCCTCGCCGGCCGCAACCTGCATACATGGAGCAGCTACCCGGGACTCGACCCCGAGGACTCGTTCCTCGGCGGCTCGCGAGGCGGCGGCTTCGCCAGCTTCGATCAAACGACGAATCCGCAGGCCACCCAGTGGGTGGTCAGCCTCAACCTCGGGTGGTGACATGAGTCGCAACCATAGATCGACCCGGACGCGCCTTGGCGTCGTCGCCGCGGCACTGCTGTTGCTCGCCTGTGAGACGGTGAAGAATCCTCTCGACGTCGAGACGTCGAGCCGCATTCCCGCCGAGAACGTCGAGTCGCCGGGCAACGCACAATTGCTCGTCGATGGTGCGGTCGCCGACTTCGAATGCGCGTTCGCGTCGTACGTCGTGCAGAGCGCGACGGTAGGCGAAGAGTTCATCTACGCGCAGCAGACGGCCGATCGCGTTCCATCCGACCGGCGCAACACGCTGCCCACCGATCCGCGCTACGCCACCAATTCATGCACGGGACTGGGCATCTACGCACCGCTCCAGACCGCGCGCTCGTCCGCCGATAACGTGCTCACCTTCCTCAAGGGCTGGACGGACACGCAGGTCTCGACGAGCCGCATCGCGCTGATTGCCACCGCCTCAGCATACAGCGGTTACTCCTACCTGCTGCTCGGCGAAGGTTTCTGCACGCTCGCCTTCTCCCGGGTGAACGCGGATCGCTCCATCGACTACGGCGGCGAGATCTCGCGCGACAGCACCTTCAAGATCGCCATCGCGCGATTCACCGAATCCATCGCTGCGGCGACGGCAAGCCCAGCGAGCACCAACAACACATCGATCCTCCGCATGGCCTACCTCGGACGGGCGCGCGCGAAGTTGAACACCGGCGACTATGCGGGCGCGAAGGCCGATGCGCAGCAGATTCCCGCCGGCTACGTACGCAACGCCACGTATTCGACCACAGTCGGCCGCCGCAACAACCTGGTGTTCAATGACAACTCGATCACCAACAACTCGAGCTCCATCGGCGAGCCGTATCGCAGCATGACGGGCGATCCGCGCGTCGTGGTCACGCAGGGCACGTCCACGAGCGCCACCGGCATCCGCCACTACTACCAGTCGAAGTACACCACCGTGGCCGATCCCATTCCGCTCGCCAAATACCAGGAGGCACAGCTCATCATCGCCGAGGCCGAGATCCGCGCGAACAACCTGCCGGCCGCGTTGACGATTCTTGCCGCCGAACGGACGCGTGGCGCCCAGCCGGCGTTCACTGGCGTCACGCAGGGCGACTATCTGGCCGAGCTCATCGACCAGCGGCGGCGCGAGCTGTTTCTCGAGAGCCATCATCTCGAGGACATCATCCGTCTCGCCATCGCGATCCAGCCGGTGGCGGGGACCGCCTATCACTTCGGCGGCAACTATGGCTCGCAGCTCTGCTTCCCCCTGCCGTCGTCGGAGCGGCTGAACAATCCAAAGATCGGCAGCTGAGCGCCGGTTGAGGTTGCCGTAAGTACGGGCCGCTGCTCCACTTGGAGTGGCGGCCCGTTTTTCGCTCTTTGGTCGGCTTCGCCACTTGGCGACCGACTCTCGTCCCTCCGAATGCCCGTCTCCACCTACCGTCTGGTCCTCGCGGCAACACTACTCGTGCTTTGCAACGAGTCCGCACGCGCGCAGACGCCCGCCGTTCCACGCGGGAAGTACGACTCCATCACGGTGTCCACGATCTCCTTTCCCGGCGCGGTCAGCGTCTCGATCGATGACCTGAGACGTCCGCTCTTCACGCGCGCATCGCCCTGCCGGCTCCCCTTTCTCATCCCGCTCTGCAAGCTCTCCGCGTCGCAGGTCATCGTCGACCGGCGACGCACGACGTCCGCCGCCCTTGCCGACGATCTCGACAAGCTGCGCATCTACTACTGGCTGCGCGGCTTCCGCGAAGCACAGATCGACACTGTCCTCACGCCTGGCAAGCGCGGTGTCGCAGTGGCGTTCCGCGTTGTCGAAGGCGAGCCGACGAGGGTCGGATCACTGAACGTCACGCAACGCGCGCCCGTCCTCTCGGAGCAAGAGCTCACCAACATGGTCGAGCTGAAGGAAGGCGAGCCGCTCAACCTCATTGCCCTCGACTCGACGCTCGCGCATCTCAAGTCCGCCATCTGGAACAAGGGCTACGGCGACGTACGCATCGACACCTCTGTGCCGCGACCCGACGCGTCGCACGTCGTGCCCGTCCGCATCGACATCGATCCGCGCTGGATCACCCGCGTGGGACATGTGGAGTTCGAGGGCAACGCATCGCTCTCCGACGCCACGCTCCGGCGCGGCGTGATGCTGCAGCCTGGAACGCTCTACACGCGCGATGCGGTGCTCGAGAGCGAGAGGCGTCTCTTCCAGTCACCGGCCATCGCGGAAGCAGTGGTCGTCACGCCGCCAGCAGGCGACAGCATCAAGACGATCACCGTGCGGATCGCCGAGACGAAAGCTCGGCACATCGCGACGACGATCGGGTTCAATACGATCGATTTCGGTCAGGCAGCCGTCGAAGTTCGGCACAACAGCCTTGGCAGCGGACGATGGCTGTCGCTGCGCGCTGCGGCGGGAAATCTTTTCGCCGGGCAGTTGAACGGAAGTGCGTTCTTCCAGCGCGCTTTGCCGGAGGACATCACCGGCGATCCACAGGGCTTCCTGAACCCGACCTATCAGGCGACGGCGACGCTGACGCAGCCGTGGATCGCCGGCGCCCGTACGTCGCTGGGACTCACGGCGTTCGCCGGTCGTCGCTCGCTCGCCAATGTCGTCATCGACGAGGATTTCGGCGCGACACTCGGCCTCGTGCACGAGCTGGCGCCGCGGACGCCGATCGGCATCAACTACCGCATCGAGTCGACACGCGTGCAGGGAAGCGCCGTCTACTTCTGCTCGGGATACGGCATCTGCGATGCGCCCACGCGCGACACACTCACGCGGCGCCAGCGACTCGCACCGATCGGCGTGAGCGCGTGGGTCGATCGCGCCGATGACCTCGAGGTTCCGACGCGCGGGTACACGGGTGTCGTCGACGCCGAGTATGCGTCGGGCGCCACGGGGTCGACGTTCAAGCACTCGCGCATCGTCGCCGACGCGTCGGTGTATCACGCCTTCGGGGCGCGGAAAGTCGTCGCTGGAGGAGAGCAGACGCCAAGGGTCTTCGCGCTGCATGGCCGCGCGGGATACGTCAAACCCGACGGGGTGCTGCATCCGCGTTCGCGCTTCTATGCGGGCGGCATGCAGTCGGTGCGCGGCTTTGCCGAGAACGAGCTGGGCCCGACGGTGCTGCAGGTGCGTCGTGCGTCGCTGTTGGCGGTCGGCTGCACGAACGCGAGTATCTCCAGCGGCTCGTGCGATCCGACGGCAGTGCCGGGCGACCAGGTGTTCACGCGTCCGATCGGCGGCAGCAGCGTCATCGAAGCCAACGCCGAAGTCCGCATTCCCCTGCTCAAGGCGCTCGGCGGCGTGCTTTTCGTCGACGGTGCGTATGTCGGTACACAGGGCTTGTCGTCGCCGGCGCGCGGCAAGGGAGCGATTACGCCAGGCGCCGGCTTTCGCTATCGCTCGCCGCTTGGCGTGCTGCGTCTCGACATCGGTCTTCGACCGGTGGGTGCGCAGAATTACCCGGTCGTCGTTGCCGTCGACGACGCGAATGGTCTCGATCGCATCGTGCAGTTATCGCGCGAGAAGAGCTACTCGCCGATCGATCCGTCGCCGGGAACGCTGCACTCCATCGCCCGCCGGCTCGTCGTTCATTTCGCCATGGGTCAGGCCTTCTGATGAGCGACGTCACGCATCCGACGCCGCCATCGGGCCACCGCGGCAGGCGCATCGTGAAAGCGTTGCTCGCGTTCGTCGTGATTCCGATGTTCCTCGGCATCATCATCGTGCTCGTGGTGGCGATGACGCCGTGGGGCAACGAACGCGCGCGGCGCATCATCGTCTCGCAGGGCAATCAGCGGATCACCGGTACGCTCGCCATCGGGCAACTGCGTGGCAACTTGTTGTCCGGCGCATCGCTCTCCAACGTCGAGTTGCTCGACAGCCTGAAGCATCCCGTCTTCGCCGCTCGGCGCGTCGAAGTACGCTACGGGCTGCTCTCCGCATTGCGCGGTGAGATCGTCATCAAGTCCCTCGTGCTCGACACGGCGGTCATCGTGCTCGACAAGCGACCCGGTGAGCGATGGAATTTCCAGTCGCTGATGAAGCCGAGCACGACGCCGAAGGACACGACGAAGAAGGGCGTTCCGCCATCGCTCAGCGATATCGCGATTCGCCACGGTCGCCTTCTCTACCGGCGTCCATGGCTTCCTGACTCCACACTTCCGCCAGCGAAGCGGGCGGAGGCCGTCGCGAAGGCCATCGATCCGAATGGCCGCAAGCGCACGTTCCGCGTACCAGGCGGATATCAGCGCGTGCTCGACTACCACGACATCGATGCGAGACTCCCCAGCGTGCGCATGGCGCACGACGGCCAGCCGACCGCAGTCGACATCGGCGCGCTGAAGATGCTCGCCGAGCCGTATCGGCCGCCGGCGATCAACGTGCAGTCGCTCGTCGGGACACTGTATGCGAGCAAGGACTCGCTGTGGTGGAAGGGCGCGCACATGGTAATGCCAGGCTCCAGGGTCAGTGGCGACGGAAAGATCGGCTTCCGCCGGTCGGGCTTGACGCTCGACCTCACCGGTGCGCCGGTTGCGCTGAATGACCTTCGCTGGCTCGATCCGACGTTGTCGGCCACCGGCGGCGGCAATGTTCGCTACCGGATGCGCTTCACCGGCGACACCGCCGAGTTCGCGATCAGCGATGCGGACTTGAAGTACGGCGACGCATCGCTCATCGGCCACGCGACGGTGGCACGCGTCAGTCCAAAGGGCGAAAAGTCGGAGTTGCTGATCAAGGGCGCCGACCTCACCATCGCACGCTTGACCACTGCGGCCATACACGAGCTTGCGCCGTCGGTGAAGCTCACGCGCACCGGAACGCTCGATGGGCACGTCGTCGTCAATGGTTCGCCGAGCGCGATGATGTTGTACGCTGACCTTCGCTTCGACGACGCGAGCGCTGGCCGCAGCCACGTGATCGCCAAGGGCGGCATCGGACTCACCGGCGGCATGGCTGCGCGCGACCTGTCGGTGCAGTTGCTGCCGCTTCAAGTCGCAACGCTCAGCGGCGCTGGATTGAAGATTCCACTCGGTGGGGTCTTGAGCGGAGATGCCGTGGTCACTGGTACGGCGCGCGAAGGCTGGACGGTGCGCGGCGACCTCACGCACGTCGAGCGCAGCGCTCACTCGCACGTGGTCGGCAATGGACGATACCAGACGGTCGGGAAGCGCATCATCGCCGATGCGACGCTGCAGCCGCTGTCGCTCGTCACTGTCGGGCGCTTTGCGCCGTCAGCCGACTTGCGCGGCACCGTCAGCGGCAAGGTGCACGCGGAAGGCACGACGCATGACCTCCGCATCAACGGCGTGCTCCGCTCGCAGGACGGCGGAACGGTGGACGGCCGAGGGTCCGTCGCGCTCGCGGGTTCGCGCAGCCGCTACGACGTGAACGTCGCGCTCGACGCACTCAACGCGAACGCCTTCTCGCGCAAAGCTCCGGTCACGCGATTGACGGGCACTGTTTCGGCACGCGGAGTCGGTACCAGGCCGGCGACGATGAACACTGCCTTCATGGCCAACCTGTCTCGATCGAGCTACGACACCTTCACAGTCGAGCGCATCTACACTCGCGGCGCGGCGACCAACGAGCTCTTGCGCATCGATACGCTGGA
Source organism: Gemmatimonadaceae bacterium (assembly GCA_039915865.1). Taxonomy (GTDB): domain Bacteria; phylum Gemmatimonadota; class Gemmatimonadetes; order Gemmatimonadales; family Gemmatimonadaceae; genus AG11. The sequence goes on from JBDSML010000052.1 coordinate 26,712, forward strand.
TGTCGCCGAGAGCGGCGCGCGTGCGACAGCCAAAGGTACGATTGGGCTGACGAGCGCGCAGAATGGAAGGCTGCAATTTGCGCTTGTCGTGGATTCACTGAACACGCTGCGAAAGTACGTCGGCACGACAGATTCTGCGCTCGTCGAAGTGGCGTCCGGCCGGAATGGCGCACGACTCGCTGCCGCGCGCGCCGATTCGGTGCGTCGCGCGCAGGCAATGCGCATCGAACAACTGGCGCTCGGACTGCCACTCGGCGTCTCGATGATCGGCGCCGACACCTTATCCGGACTGCGAAAGGATTCGCTCGCGGGATCGCTGTTCGCGTCTGGATTCCTCGACGGCAACGTGAAGGAGCTTGGTGTCGACGCGACGGTGCGTGGTTCAGGATTGGTCGTACGCGGCAATTCGGCGCGACACCTTGCCGGAACCGTGCAGTCGAAGGACGTGCGAGACCGCAAGACACCACTCGTCTTCCGCATCGACGCCGACACGGTGCAGGCACGTGGTCTCGCATTCGAGCTGGTGCATGCCGCTGGCGATTGGACCGACGGACGCGTCACTTCCGATCTGCGCATTCGGCAGGACTCGTCGGTCTCGTACGCGGCGCTGGGCAACTACACGAAACCGACCAAGGGCGAGCAGGTCATTCGTCTCGATTCGCTGCGCGCGCGGTTCGATACGCTCGTCTGGCGTCTCACGCATCCGGCGGATGTGCGGCTCGCGAATGGATCGATTGCCGTCGACTCGGTCGACCTGCGCAGTTCGGCGAATGGACGTCTCTTCGCGAACGGCGTCGTTCCAAAGGCAGGCTCCGTTCGGCTCGATGTTGCTGCCGAGAATGTTCGTGTCGCGACGGTGCTTCGCGCGATGCAGCGGGCGGCGATTGCAGACGGAGTGTTGGGCGCGAACGCGCTGCTCACCGGTACACGTGCCGATCCCGCGATCGTCGGTAGGATGACGCTGCGCGAAGCGAGTTACGGGGCGACGCGCGCGCCCGATGCCGACGTGTCGATCAGTTACCTCAACCGGTTGCTCGCGCTCGATGCAACGGCGCGCGACAGTACGGGACGGCGCGTGCTCGCCGGCACCGCGTCGCTGCCGTACGACCTGTCGCTTGCAGAAGTCGCTGGCTCGCGAAAGATTGCGGGCGCGCTTGTCGCCGATGTGCGGCTCGATTCGCTCTCGCTGGCCGCATTGCCGATTCGCCCACACGTCCTCGACGAGCTGGAGGGCAAGGTCGTCGCCGACGCGCATGTGCGTGGCAGCTGGGCGTCGCCAGTGTACAGCGGCAATGCTGCGCTGCGCGATGGCATGCTGCGAATGTCGTCGGCGTCCACTGGCATGCTGATGGACCAGATCGTCGCCGACCTTCGGCTCGTCGGAGACTCGCTGTTGATCGATTCGGTGATGGCGCGCGCCAAGGGCACGATGCGCGCGAGTGGATCAGTCGACCTGAAGGACATGAAGCACCCGTTCGTGCGTCTCACGGCGACGGGCGACAACCTCCGTGTCTTCGACTCGCAGCGCGGCCTCGTCGACGCCAACGTGGAGATTGCTGCGCTGGGTCCACTCGACGAGTTGCGCGTCACGGGGCGAGGCGAGATGCTCGGCGGCTACCTCGCGCTGAAGCAGTTTCGCAAGGATCTGCTCCGTGTGAAGGCTCCGGGCGATCTCTCGACTTTCGCGATCTTCGATACGTCGGCGAAGCCGAACGACAAGGTGCGCATCGCGCTCGAGCGGGCGCGACCAAAACGCGTCGCCGTGATTGCAGATCTGTCACTCATCGTCGATCGCGGCAACTACTATCGCAACCGTCCCGACGCGAACACCGAGTTCTACACGGGTGATGGCGAGGAAGTGCGCGTCCACATCGACCAGCGCTCGAGCGAGCAGTGGGCGATCGGGTTCGTCCGCATTGGCGACGGTGCGGCGTTTTTCCGCACGCGTGCCTTCGTGCCGGCGCGCGGCTCGCTCACGTTTGGACCGCACACGAACGCACCGGGCCTCGTGCAGCAGGTGGGCGAACGAATCGTGTGGGAGCCGGGCCGAGGACTGTTTCCGTTGCAGTTCCTGACGGCGGGCACATCGACAGGTCCGTCGGTGGGACTCGAGAGCGGAGCGCTGTTTCCGATGCGTGGGCGCGAGCTCAATGGCTATCTCACGATGGGACGTGTCACGACGTCGCTGCTGCAGCAGTCAGGATCTTCGCTCTCGGGCAGCGAAGCATGGAGTGGGCAACTGAGTGGAGAGACCGGGGCGCTGGCACATCGGCAACAAGGGGCGACGGCGCTGGGCGTCGTGCTCCACGACATCGGCACCGGTGCAACGAAAGAGTATGGCCTCGACGCGTTCAGCGTGTCGCCGGCAGACGTGCCGACGGAGCTCGTCTTCGGCAAGACCGGCGGCGTGCGCGGTGCGCTCATCGAAGGTGGCCGCTACATCACGACCGACCTGTTCGTCGCCGGGCAGTTGCGCTTCACCAGCGGGATACCCGGCATTCGCATGGCGCAGAAGTTCGGCACGTACTACCGCTTCGACATCGGCATCGAGCCGCGGTTCTTGTTCCGTGCGCCGGAGGAACTGGGAATCACGCATCCAACGGGGCGCACCGGTGCGTTCGGCGCATTCCTCACCCGCATGTGGGATTTCTGATCGTTGAGGCAGTCGTCTCCACACAGGAGCGCGCAGCGCGACCGAGGGAGCTGCTCTCGGACTTCGGAAAGCAGCAACCGATGGACTCGAATCATGTGAATTGAAAAGAATCACATCTCTGCGCTGTGCAAAGCACGAGTGCGAGGACGTGATTGTGTTCTGTCGTGCTGCCTTTTGGTGGCGACGTAGTATCTGTCGCCGTCGGTGATTCTAGTTACGCGCCTGCGTCCACCGCGGCTGCGTCACGATCGCGGCCATCGCTGCCGCTGGCGTTGCGAGCGAGCGGACACCTGGTGCCCACAGCAGCACGCGGTCGCGTCCCTCGCGCTTCGCCATGTACAGCGCTTCGTCGGCGCGGGCGCGCAATGCGGCGCCGTCGCGCATCGAGGAGACGCGTTCTGCCGCGATGCCGATGCTCAGCGTGACGAACGCGCCCGGCGCGAGGGACGAACAACAATTGCTGCGCACGTCCACCAGCATTCGCTCGGCCATCACCCCCGCACTTTCGGCGTCGGCACCCGGAAGCAGCACCGTGAACTCCTCACCGCCAAGCCGCGCGACGATGCCGTCGCTTCCCACCGTTTCGGCGAGTGTGCCGGCGACCTCGGACAGCACGAGATCGCCGACATTGTGTCCGTACTTGTCGTTGATCTGCTTGAAGAAGTCGAGGTCGAGTGCCAGGAGTGATACGTCGCTGTGCGTTTGCGATGCGGCCACCAGCGCTTCGTCGAACGCGCGCGCGAATCCGCGGCGGTTGAGGCAGCCGGTCGCAGGATCGGACTCGATCATTCGCGCCAGCAACGTGAGTTGCGCGGACATTCCTCGCTGTGCGACCAGCGCAAACGCGACGACCGCGAGTTGCAGCAGCATGACAGGGACGAGCCAGCCAGCATGCGGCCGCAGTGCGAAAAAGGTCGCGGCCGCGACTAACGACGCGATTGCACAGATGACGCTGGCGAGCATGAGCGCAGTGAATCGCCCACTCTCGTCCGCTACCATGCGCCGTACCCTCGCTCCGATGATCTTCGTTCGGCCCATCCGTTTATCTCGGTGACGGCAGCGAGACTCAGCTGAATACTGTCATCAAGATTCGTGCTGAATGGCGATGAGCAAATGGCACGCACAGATCATTCGCAGCAATTCGCGAATTGGATGTCGACGCCAGTACGAGCAGGCGTTTACACTTCGTGCGCGTATGGCTCAGGTCGAGACGATGAGCCCTCCGCCTGCCGGCGTATTGCGCCACGTGCCGCGGCGGACGATCTCCTCGAACGCGGCGAACAGGGTAGGATCGAATTGGCGGCCGACGTCGCCACGCATGATTTCCATCGCCTCGTCGTGCGTGAATGCCTGCTTGTAGCTGCGCTTCGACGTGAGCGCATCGTACACGTCGGCAATGCAGAGCACCCGCGCCGTGAGGGGAATCGCTTCGCCTTCCAGCTTGTGCGGATAGCCTCTGCCATCCCACCGCTCATGATGGCTTTCGACGATCGGCCTGACGTCCCACGGGAAGTCGATGTCCGCGAGCAGTTCGACGCCGGCGGATGGATGGCTCTGGATGAGTTTCCATTCCTCGTCGGTGAGCTTCCCCGGCTTGTTCAGCACTTCGGCAGGCACCATCAGCTTGCCGACATCGTGCAACAGCGCGCCGATGCGGAACCAGAAGAGCGACGTGTCGTCTCCGCCGCTGACGCGTTGCCAGAGTGCGCACGACAGGTCGGCAACTCGCACGCAGTGACCCTGCGTGTAGACATCTTTCTCTTCGATCGATTCGCCCCACTTCCGCACGACGTCGAGAAAGTCGGCTTCGAGCGATGCCGTACGACGGTCGACGTCGGCGAGCTCGCGACGGGCGCGCAGCTGGAGGAAAAGTCTGTGCGCGTGGTTGAGACGCTGGAGCGTGTCCTTGTTCCGGCCGTTCCAGCGATACAGCTCCGCGAGCTCTCTCGACGTCTCGGCCTGATTGATGAGGTCCTTGCGTTCGATCGCGATTTCTTCCGCGCGCAGGAAATGCCGTTCCGACGTCGCGACGTCGCCGTCCATGCGGGCGATCAAGCCCGACACGTGCTCGGCGTCGCCGTCCGCGAAGGTATCGCCGGTTTGCTTCGCGAGATCGCGCGCGCGGTCTGTGGCGACGCGTGCCGCATCGCGTTCGCCCTGCCTGATGCGCAGCTTCGCCACGTGCAGCTCGATGCGAATGAGCCGGCTCAAGTCACCGACGATCGCACCCACCTCTTTCGCTTCGGCGAAGGCACGATCTGCCTGGACGAAGCGACTCATGTGAGTGTGAAGTAATCCGAGATTTACGAGGGCATTCAACGTTTCGTCGACGAGTCCAGCGCCACGTGCGTCGCTGAGCCCGGACTCGTAATACCGCAGTGCGTCGCGATCGTCGCCGCGGACCGTAGCGATCACGCCGAGATTCGACGCAGTCATCGCGGCCAGACCTGCATCGCCGACGTCCAGCGCACTCGCACGCGCCTGAAGATAGAGTCGCTGGGCCTCGTCGTGGTCGCCCTGAATCCAATGTATCGTTGCCAGGGAATTGATCGCCCGCGCACGTCCAGCCTCGTCTCCCGATTGTTCGGAAATGGCGAGTGCGGCGTGAGTGCTGTCCTCGGCGGCGGAATAGTCGCCGTCCTCGACGTATGCGCGGGCGATCAGACGATGAAGTTGGGCGCTCTTCTCAGCCGAGGACGCCGTACCATCGTGCAGGGCCAGTTCATACAGCGCACGAGCCTCCTCGCGCTGCCCACGCCGCTCGAGGGCCTGCGCTCTCACGAGGACATCCTCGAACGCTGATGCCACTGCGTCGCCCACAGCGGGTATGGGTCGAAGGATTGGCTGTGTTGGCCTGACTTTCATGGCGATTCGAATCCTGAGCCCGGACAAGAACGTCAACGGCGCAGTACACACCGAAACGCGAGGCGTCCGTCGCTGTCGACGAGCGCCTCGCGTTTCGTGACGGCGCGCGTTAGACGCGCGCCGAACCCTCGAGGTCACATGTCGGAGTCGACAGCGGCCCCCCGGCCCATGCCCATCATGTAACCCGAGAAGTGATTGATCTTTCCAGTGTACGTCCACGACAGGAGGTTCACCGTTCCACCGAGCAGTTCGGAGACCACACCACCCACCGCAGTGAGCGTGTTCGGATCGGAGTAGTAGCCAAGCTGGATGAACGGAACGCTGAGCAGCGATGCGTTCGTGCCGACGAGCTTCTGTGTGAAGACGAGCGGCTTGGCGAACACGATGCCGTGCGGCGCGAAGTCGTAGGCGACGAGATAGCCCTTGCGAGCCGTCATCGTGATGACCGTGTTCGAGCTGAGGGCACCGGCGGGGACCACGACGGTCACGCCTGCTGCCGGAATGCTCAGAGTGCCACCGGCGGCGCCGACGGTCTGCGTCACCGTGATGTTTGCGGCTAGCGGCGTGGTGCGCTGCAGGCCGGGCATGACGATGAGATTCTGCACGACACCAACGACGCCACCAACCAATCCACCAAGGAGATCCTTGGACGGCGCTGTGGTCGGCGTCGCAATCCGGGCCTGCGGCGCGCTGATCGGCTCGCTCGAGCAAGCAGAGAAGAGCGCAAGGCTGGCAGCCAGCAAGCTAATGCGGCGGAGGGAGGCTTTCATTGTGGGTGCGGCTGGAGTCGACTGCAGAAGGATTACTGTCACGAATCGCTACATCGCAATCCGTTGGGCAACGTGTTCTGCGCCCAAGCTCGGGGGGTTTTCGACTCTGAGTGAAGGCATGCTCGATGCCGTTTTCATGGTTTTTAAATAGCGGTCAAGCTGTCCGATAGCAGCGCTAGCGATCAGCGCATGATGTCACGTTGTCCTGCTCGCTTGGGACATTGAGTCCTAGTCGACCAACGTCAACGACTTGCATTTCGCCACAGTTTATAGCAAAACGCAACCTTAAAAACAGGAAAGGGCGGCTGGCGCATCGTCGCGCCAGCCGCCCTTTCGTCCAGCCAAACCGCGATTTCGCTACGGCTTGACTTCTTTCTTCACTTCCTTGCCCGCGTCGGTCGCCTTCCCATGGAGGTCACTCTTCACACGGTTCTTCTCGGCTTTCGCGTCGGAGCCCGCCTTCTTCGACGTGTTGCTGATATTGTGCGCAATCTTGTTCAGCCCACCCGGATGCGGATTGGTCGATCCCTTGATCCCGGTCGTCTTCTTCAGGACCGTCTTCGTCTTGTTGCCGGCATCGGTGAGTGCGTTGTGCGTGGCGCTGGCGTCACGATGTACCTCGGCCTTGGTATCGCGACCCGCTTTCTTCACGGTACTGCTCACATTGTGGGCGATCTTGTTGAGTCCACCAGGCTTGTGGCTGCTCGTGTCCTGGGCACGCGCAGGAAGCGCGGCAAAGAGGGCAAGCGCCGCCGCTGCGCCAAGGCGAAGATGATTTTTCATCGGAGACTCCCCTGCAAAGGTGATAGCAGTGCACAATTGCAAGAGCCGGACTAGATCCTTGTACTCGAGCTCGCTCGAGCGCCTCGTGCGACCTATGCGATCGCCACCTGCTTGCCGCCGCGAATCACCATCTCGATCGCGAGGGCATCCATCACGCATCGCATCCCGCCGCGCGCACGCACCTCGGATGCACGCAGGCCCGTGTATCGCTTCATCATGTTCCGCAGCGCGGTGTCCGAGGGGAAATCCAGCTGCAGCGCAATGGACTCGATGGTGCGCGGTGTAGTGCACAGCAGCTCGGCCACGACTGACAGCCGGCACCAGGCGAGCAACTCCTGGGGCGGCGGCGCGACTGCCTGTGCGCAGTGATTCACGAGCGTCTTTCTGTTGTAGCCGAGCGCGTCGGCGACGTCGGCGACACGCTGGATGTCGGGGTGCGCGGTCACATAGCGCACGAATGGAGCGAGAATGGGCGGCAAGGCCGTCAGCAGCGCCTTCGCGACACGCTCGCCGACCTGCGCCTGCTGCGCTGAGGAGAGCAGCGTCCGCAGGGCGACTCCGACATCGTCGACGCCGTCAAAGACCAGCTCGCGGACTCCCGCCAGCACGAAGTTGCGGATCTCGCCCGACTGTTCTCCACCGGCGCGGCAATACGCGAGCACCGGCGGTGAAAGCTCCGAGACGCAAATCTGGCTGACGATGTCACAGGTTGACCGTCCGTCGGCATCGCGCATCTCGAGCATGATCGCCGACACGCTCGAGCAGGCACTTTTCGCGAGCTTCAGGAGCTCGCATCCACGCTCGACGAAGTGCACATCGTATTCGCCGCGCAGCGCGGTAGTGATTCGCGCGCGCTCGATTTTACCGAGCACGAGTGCGAATACCACCCCGCCCGTCCGCACGATCGTGTCGGATTGCCCATCGAGTAACGGTATGCCTCTACGCATGATGATGCGCGCGCGCGGGATCCCGTATCAGTACATCCCTCTTCCACCGGAGCTCGAAATGTTCTCTCCCGCAAAGCGCCTGATCATGATCGCGTCGACAATCGCCCTGGTTGCCGCCTGCGCAAGTCCGACCGCGCCCACGACGTCCCGTATCGCGCAGCCCACCGCGTCCGCACACATTGAAATCGATTCCAGTATGTGCCGGTCTGGCTATAACACGGCGAACGGCCGATGCAACTGATTGCCTACACACTGACGAGGTGCCGGACGTCAGCTGCGAGTGATTGAACGCGAGGAGAGAGCAATCGCTCCCGCGGAGCGTTGCGCTGGCGAATCACGTCTCGCGTATGATGGACGATCTCGTGAAATCCCTTGCTCACGGCGAGCGTATGGGCCTGAACGCGAAATTCTTCCGCGCGTTCGTGTTCGCCGAGGGTGATGTACGCACGAGTCAGGTCGACAAGCGTCGCGGCGATGTCGTACGTCGATAGTCCGATATTGGCGTTGAATCGGGCGACGAGATCGTCCGTGGCCACGTGAACGACATCCGGCATATCAAGTCGGGCAGCTGCGATGACGAGACCACCGAGAGCCGGGACACCGATCCGGTCCGACGGCCGGCGTGCCAGCACGGCACGGAATGCCGCCAGCGCGGTCGTGGGGTGGCCGGCGTCGAGAAAGAGTTGTCCGACGTTGCCTAGGGCCCCGGATTCGAGCATCACATCCCCATCGGCACTCAGGAACGCCTGCCATCCATGCTCAACTGCCGAGTCGAACTCCTTTCCGACCGCGGCTGCAACCATGAGGGTATGATGCGCCATGGATGCCAGCCGGTGCAGCCCACCCCGCTCAGCGAGCACGATAGCGTGTTGTCCGTAGCGGCGGGACGCAGGGTAGTTGCCGGAATGCCGAGCGACGATCGCTCGACCGATCCATGCGCGCACGCGCAATTCGTCGGACCCGTTTCGACGCGCCAGCATCGCTACGTGACGATATCGCTCTTCTGCGACATCGAGTTCGCCACGCTTCCACGCGATGCGGGCACGCATCGCCTCCACACGTCCGCACTCGATCGCGGAAATTCGGTCATCGGCCGCGAGGTATGCGCTGAGGACCGCGTCAGCGAGCTCGAAGGCGCCCGCGTCTTCTATCATCTCGCAAAACACGCGGAGCCGACTTTCCAAGGTGCTGTCGTTCCGCAACTGCAGCGGATCCATGCGATGGCCCGTGCGCCAGAGATCGTCTCCAATTGCGAGCTTGACGGTCTTTCCGACGATCTCCAGGTACGAGCCACGCTCGTCCTCGGGCAGCAGTGCAGCGTGTTCGAGCAACGACCCGACGTGCAACCACGACCCATCGTCGCCGGCGAGCGACGCCGGACTGCGTCCATTCACCGTGCGATATGCGTCGAGCACTTTGCGTGAGCGCCGGCTGGGAGTCGTCATGGTGCTAAGGTCGCCTAAAAGAGAGCAGTCGTGCAAGGGCAATCACGGATCATACCCCAAATTCGCTCTTGTGGCGGCCGGAACGGTTCAATGCCTTCCTTCAGCGTAAAGTCAAGACCGGCCCTCTCGGTGCTCGTCGCGTGTCTCGGTAATTGTCCCGAGCGCGCCCTGCTTGCCGCGCTTGAAGCGCACGACAGCGACCTCGCCTTGACGTTCGTGGAGAGTCGCGTCACACTGATCGGGCGCGCACGCGCACTTCGGCCCCGCGTCGTGTTGTTGCCGCTGCGAGACGCCACGGGCCTTCCCTCCGCGCCACTCATCACCAGGCTGCGCGAGCATGCGCCGAACGTCCGCATTCTGCTCCTGTTATCCCCGGGAGCATCGCAGGCGGGCCTCGCCGAGGCGATTCGCGCTGGCGGTGAGGCGCTCGTGGCCGACGGAGAGGCGCAACTACGGTCAGTACTGTTCCGTACACGTGACGCCGGGCTCTTGACCGCGCCAGAGTACGACGCGACGAAGGCCCTCATTTCCGGCCTCCAGCCGGTGGAGCTCCGGGAGACGCTTCTCTTCTGTGTCGAGGATGCGCATCGCCGGCTGCGCGCCGGTGATGTCGCGGCTTCGAGAGACGCGACAACCCGCGAACTGGACCGACAGGCACGGGCGGCACGCTGGCCGACCATCACTGAACTGATCGACTGGGCACGACTACTCCGCGCCAGCGTATTGCACTGGCGCGAGTCATCCGATCTCGCCGCGCTCGCGCAGGCGTCCGGTTTCACGAGCACGCAGGCGCTGCAGCGCGCCGGTGTCCGACTGTTGCACCGCTCAATCGAGCGTCCAGGTGATCTCTCCCCTCTATTGGTGAGCGCGCGTCTCCACCGTCGGGTTCAGCGGTTGGCGCGCCCGGAGCCGGTCTAGCGTCCGAACAGTAGTTTGGATTCTCGGAGTATCGGCACCAACGGCCTGTTTCGACTCATGTCCACAAAAATGCTTTTCACGGCCGTG
>JBDSML010000094.1:0-15412 GCA_039915865.1 Gemmatimonadaceae bacterium
CATCAGCGCCCGCCCGCGGGAAGATTCGTCAGCAGGTATCGCGTGAGCAGCGAGTACACGTGCAGCGTCGTCCCCTGACCTTCACAGATACAGTGCGTGCGATTCGGGTAGACCATCATGTCGAACTGCTTTCCCAGCTCGACCAGCCGATTCACCAGCCGCTCGGTGCCCTGATAGTGCACGTTGTCGTCGCCTTGGCCGTGCAGCACGAGGAGCTTGCCCTGCAGCCCCGCGGCAAAGTTGATCGGCGAGCCGACCTCGTAGCCCTTCGGGTTATCCCGCGGCAGTCCGACGTAGCGCTCTTCATAGATGGTGTCGTACAGGCGCTGATCGGCCACCGGCGCCACCGCCATCCCCACCGAGTAGACGTCGGGATAGCGGAACATCGCGTTGAGCGTGCTCGATCCGCCGCCGCTCCATCCCCAGATCCCGACGCGCGTCGAATCCAGATACGATCGCGTCCGCGTCAGCGTGCGCACCGCATCGGCGCCCTCGCGACTCGAGAGCGGACCGATCGCCCCGTAGATCACCTTCCGCCAATCGCGGCCCTTCGGCCCCGGCGTGCCCCGCGGATCCACGCTGACGATGACATAGCCACGGTCGGCCAGCATCTGATGCCATTGCTGCTGCGGCCCGCCCCATCGGTCGACGACCGTCTGCGACGCCGGCTCCCCGTACACATACACGAGCACCGGATACTTCTTCGCCGGATCGAAGTCGCGTGGCTTGAGCATCCAGCCGTCGAGCGTCGCGCCGTCGGGCACGGTGACCTGGAAGAATTCCGCTGCCGTCACCGGCGTCGTCGGATTGCTCGAGCGGCCGAGGTTCCGCACGACCGTGTGGCCCGGCAGCGCGACCAGATCGATGGTCGTCGGCTGATCGGTGCGCGAGTAGTTGTGGAACGCCCACTTCGCATTGGGCGAGATGTCGTAGCCATGCGTGCCTGGTGCATTCGCCGGCGATACCCGCTGCGGCGGCCCCGGATCCTTCATCGACGCACGATAGAGGTAGCGCTGCGTCGCACTCTCCGGCGACGCGATGAAGTACATCCAGCCGCCCGCTTCATCGACCGCCGACACGCTGATGACGTCGTACTTGCCCGGCGTCAACAGCGTCGGCGCTCCACCAGCGCGCGACGCACGATAGACGTGCCGCCAACCATCGCGCTCACTCACCCACAGAAAGTCCCTGCCGCCGTTGAGCCACTGCACGTCGTCGACGACCTCCACCCACGCGCTGTCGCTCTCGTTGAGGATGAGCTTCGCCGCGCCCGTCTTCGCGTTCACGAGATGCACCATGTCGTGATGCTGCGGCCGATCCATGTACTGCACGATGACGTCGCTGTTTCCGGCCCACTCGGCGCGCGGAATGTAGTGTTGCCGCGGATCGCCCTCGAGCTGCGCCCACGTGACGCTCCCGGTGCCATCCGCGCGGAGCATCCCCAGTCGCACCGACGAGTTGGTCGTGCCAGCCTTCGGGTACTGCACCGGGATCGTGAACGGGTACAGCGAATCGGTGTCGTTGATCAGCAGGAAGTCGCGGATCCCCGACATGTCGAACTGCCAGAACGCGATCGACTTGCTGTCAGGGCTCCAGCGAAAACCATCGCGGAGATCGAACTCCTCCTCGTACACCCAGTCCGTCATGCCGTTGACGCGCGTACGCGACGCATCGTGTGTCAGGCGCGTCGCCTTGCCGCCCAGCGCCGGCTCGACGTAGATCTCCCCTGCGCGCACGTACGCGACGCGCTGTCCGTCGGGCGAGAACTTCGCGAACATCAGTGTCGCTGCCGGCGTCCCCGCGGCGACCTGATGCAGCTTGCCGCTCGCGACGTCCAGCACCCAGTAGTCGCCGCGCGTGTTCTGCCGCCAGACCTTTTGCGTGTTGGTGAAGACGATCAGCCGCTTGCCATCCGTCGACCAGGTGTAGTCCTCGATGTCGATCGGCGCGGTGGCACCCGACGGCGTCAACAGCCGCGCCGATACCCGCACCGTGCGCGCGCCCGACGCCGCATCGTATTCCACGATGTCGGTGCCGCCGTCCGACGTCGGTTCCAGGGTGCTGTACGAGTCGCCGCTCTCTTTCCAGCGCGCGGGACCGAATGGAACACCGCCCGTGCCCCGTCGTCCGAAGATCGTTCGCACCGCCGAGTCGGCGGAGGCGGGCGACTGCGCGGCGGCGACGTACCCGGAAGCGAGCGTGGCGAGGGCGGCGAGGATGAGTGGCCGGCGCGTTGCGGGAAGCATGACGAAGACATGTGAGGGGTTGCTGGCGTCTGCCAACATTGGATACAATATTCTTTATACCGGCACCGAACAAGAGGACGCATGAAACGCATTCTTTCCCTGTTGCTCGCGTGGCAGGCAGCCGCCGCACAGCCAGCCGTGCCCCGCAATGTCGCCCCGCCGCCAACGATCGAGCTGCGGCGTGGCCTCGTCATCACATCGTCGGTGCGCGTCCTCCGGCGTGCCTATTCGCTACCGGCCAGTCCGTCGCTCGACTCCGCGGTCATCGTCATCCGCGGCGACGACATCACCGTGGATTTCAACGGAGCGGAGCTGCGCGGCACGTCGCGCTCGGCGCTGCCTGATGAGGCGGCGGGCGTCGCCATTCGTATCGACGGCGGACGCAACGTCCGCGTGCTCCACGCCAGGGTCCATGGCTATCGCGTCGGACTCATGGCAGCGGGCACGCGCGGGCTCGACCTCGTCGACAACGACCTCAGCTACAACTGGAAGCCGCGGCTCTTCAGTGTCGTCGAGCACGAGAGCCTCATCGACTGGATGTCGTTCCACAAGAACGAGCAGAGGGAGTGGCTGCGCTTTGGTGCCGGCATCTATCTCGACGACGTGATCGGAGGCGAGCTGCGCGGCAATCGCGTCGAGCAGTCGATCAACGGCATCATGCTCGTTCGCAGCGACTCGCTCCGCATTCACGACAACACGCTGTCGTTCAATTCCGGACTCGGCCTCGCGCTCTATCGCTCGAGCAACAACACGATCGTCAACAACCGCATCGAGTACGACGTGCGTGGCTACAGCCACGGCTTCTTTCGTCGTGGGCAGGACTCGGCCGGCCTGCTGATGTACGAGCAGAGCTCGAACAACACCGTGGCGTGGAACACCGTCACGCACGGCGGCGACGGATTGTTTCTCTGGGCTGGCCAGAGCACGATGGACACCGGCGAGGGCGGTGCCAACGACAACCTTTTTCTCGGCAACGACTTCAGCTTTGCGCCGACGAACGGCATGGAAGCGACGTTCAGCCGCAATCAGTTCGTCGGCAATCGCGTCGAAGGCAGCGACCACGGGCTCTGGGGTGGCTACAGCTTCGACTCGCGCATCTTCGGCAACTGCTTCGCGCGCAATCGCATCGCCATCGCCATCGAGCACGGCCAGGACAACCTGATTGACGGGAATCGCTTCGACGGCGATTCCACGGGCATCAGCCTTTGGGCGAATGCGATCGAGCCGTCCGACTGGGGATACCCGAAGCATCGCGACACGAAGAGCCGCGACTACCGCATTCGTAAGAATCAGTTCACGTCGGTGACGCAACCGCTCAAGATCCTCAACACGACCAACGTCGACACCGCTACGTATCGTGACGCCGTCGTGGGCACAGGCGCCTGCGACCAGACGGCGATGCTTGCAGGATTCGCCGAGCCTCTGGCGCAGGCACTGCCGAACATCCGTCACGCGCTCCCCGCATCGACCATCGCCCGCCTCGACCGCTCCGCCATCGTCGTGGACGAGTGGGGCCCGTTCGACTGGCGCTCGCCGAAGCTGTGGCCCATCGACAGCACGCGCGCCGTTCCCGTGCGGCTTCGCGTACTCGGCCCGCCCGGCGCCTGGAAGCTCCTGTCGAAGGTCGGCGTCGCATCGGTGTCGGCTGTTTCGGGCCGAGTCGGCGATACGCTCGTCGTCACTCCACTGCGCGCCGACGACTGGTCGGTGCGGCTCGAGTACCGCGGCGGCGCCACATTGTCTCCAAGCGGCGAGCGACGCGCCGCGAGCGTGCCGTATGCGTTCTCGTATGGCCGGTTCGAGCCGCTTACCGATTGGCAGGTGAAGTTCTTCAAGTGGCCCGACAGCTCGGCCAAGACCCTGTCGACCGCCGACTTCGATGCGCTTCGGCAGCGCGCTCCATTCCTCGTGCGCCGCGAGAGTCGCCTCGACTACATGTGGTATCGGCCGGGAATCAAGGAACTGCCGCAGATGCACTGGGCTGCGGAGGCAACGACGTCGATCACACTCGGCCCGGGAGTCTATACGCTACGCACCATCAGCGACGACGCGATTCGCGTCTGGGTCGACGGTGTCCTCGTGGTCGACAACTGGGCGCCACACGAGTCGATGGTGGACAACGCGCGGCTCAGCGGCGGGCGACACGACATTCGCGTCGCGTATGGGCAGGTGGACGGTTGGTCCGAGCTCCGCGTCGAGGTCCTCAGGGGCGCTCACCGATCGACTGGATCGGCCGGCCCGCACTGAACGCAGTATTGCCCCGTTAGTGCGGAGGCGGTATACACTTATGATGCGACGGCGCGCCCTGTCGATCATCCTTCTGCTGGCCACCGCGGTTCAGGCGCAGACGCCGATTGCGTCGCCCCTGCGCGTTGTGCGCGGTGTCGTCTTTGATTCGATCGCCAACGCGCCTCTCGCCGGTGCCGTCGTCCAGGTGGCGGTTGCCGATTCGTCGCAGCGGATCTTCTCGGGCATCGCTGATGCGAGTGGACGCTTTCGGATCGCGGGACTGCCGGAGGGTCGCTTCGCCATCGGTTTCCAACACGACGCCCTCTATGCGCTCGGCCTCGAGTCGCCGTTGCGTGCCTTTCAGATCGCGAACGACACGAGCATCACCGTCGATCTCGCGATTCCGAGTGGGCCGAGTGTGAATGCGCAGCTGTGCGGCAATGTTGCGCGCGACAAGCGTGACGGCATGCTCGCCGGCTATGTGAGCGACGCGCGCAGCCAGCGCCTCCTCGCCGGTGCGGTCGTCCTCGTGCAGTGGCTCGAGATGACGCTCGAAAAGGGAAGCGTCCATACCGAGCCGCATCGCTCCACGGCGCCCGTGGATGCAGAAGGACACTACGTCGCATGCGCCCTCGCGACCGATGCGCCCATCGGCGTGCAGGTGACGATGCCCGGCTTTCGCGCGATGGACGCGCAGATCTCCGTGCCTGTCGGAGGCGTGGCGCGACGCGACTTCCGGCTCGCGGATTCGGCAGCGTCACGCGGGAGCTCCACGTTGGTCGGGAGCGTCATCCATCCTGACGGCAGTCCGATCAACACGGGTCGCATCGTCATCGCTGCGCTCATGCTGCAGGCGCCTGTGGTGAACGGCGCATTCACGATTCCCGATGTTCCAGCGGGCACGTGGGAGGTTGAAGTGCTCGCTATCGGGTTCGAGCCGCACACCGTTCTCGTGGACGCCGCGGATCAGGTGACCGTCGCCACGATCATCACGCTCAGCAGGCGCGCGCGCATCCTCGATGCCGTCACGGTATTTGGTCGGCCGACCGGTGACCTCAAGATCGTGGAGGACATCAAGCGACGGAGCCGCACGTCGTTCGGCAGCGTATTTCTTGCCGGCGACCCTTCGCTGCGTGCCGCGTTATATCCCACGGACGTCCTGCGCTCGGCGCGCGGCTTTGGCTACGTGAATGCCGACTCCGTGCTCGCGCGCGGCTGTCGCAGTGTGTCCAAGGGTCAGACTATCGCCGTTTACGTCGACGGATTGCGATTCACGGCCGGCATCGACCAGCTACGCAATGTGGTGCCGATCCGCGATCTCCTCGCGGTCGAAGCCTACCCCGACCTGGCGTCGATGCCGCTGCAGTGGCGGAAGGACGACACCTGCGCCGTCATCGCGCTGTGGACGAAGCGTTGAGTGTGCGATTCCGCGCTCTGAATCTTGGCATACTGACATTTCTGGTGATTGTCTGCACGCTGCCTGCGTTGGCGCAGACGGCGCGTCCTGGTGGATCGGTGAGCGGCACGATCTACGACTCCGTCGCACGCGCACCACTCGCCGGAGCTATCGTGCAGGCGGCGCTGATCGACCCATCGCGCTCGAGCACACGAGGTGATTCCGGCTTGCGCGTCTTCACCGCCGTCGCGGACGCCGAGGGCAAGTATCGCGTCGGAGGTCTTCCGGCGGGCCGCTATGGCATCGGCTTTCAGCATTCGTCGCTCAGCGCCGTCGGTCTGGAGCCACCGCTTCGCGCCTTCGAGCTCTCGGCTGACGCATCCATCGTGATCGACCTGGCCATTCCGCCCGGTCCGCAGGTGCGAGCGCTCAAGTGTTCCGGCACGTCGGGCGATGAACACGACGGAATGCTCGCCGGCTTCGTGCGCGATGCGGCCCAAGGCAATACGCTCGCTGGCGCAACCGTCGCCGTCAGCTGGGTGGAGATCGCCGTCGTCGACGGCAAGCTGCGCACGGTGCCGCGCCGCACCGTGGCGACGGCAGGCGACGAAGGGACGTTTCTCGCGTGCGGCCTGGCGAGCGAGACCGCGCTCGCCATCGAGATCACCAATCCCGGCTATCGCGCGATCAGCGGTGAAATCACGGTGCCCGATGGCGGTGCCATGCGACATGATTTCCGTCTGGCCGACAGTGCGGCCGTGCGGGGCTCGAGTACCGTGTCGGGTCGCGTCGTCCACGCGGACGGATCGCCCGCCGCGTCGGGCCGCGCATCGATCGGGGCACTCGGCCTCGACGTGCCGATGGAGAACGGAGTCTTCTCCATTTCCGCCGTTCCAGCTGGCACGTGGCTCGTGGAAGCGCGCGTGATCGGCTACGAGCCGGAATCGGGGTTCGCCGACGTCGCGGAGGGCGCACCGGCAAACGTGTGGATCTCCTTGAAGCAGAAGGTGCAGATCCTCGACGCCATCACCGTCGTTGGAAAGCTCAGCGGCGATCTCAAGGCGTTGAGCGACATCTCGGAACGGCGCCGGACGTCGTTCGGGAGCTACTTTCTACCCGGCAATTCGTGGTTGACGTCGGCGACGTATCCGACCGATGTGGTGCGAGCGGCGCGGGGCTTCACGTACCTCTCAATCGACAACGTGCGTGCACGCGGTTGTACTGGTCTCGGCGCAAAGGGGAAGAGTCTCGCCGTGTATATCGATGGCACTCGCTTCCCTGCTGGGCTCGAGGATCTCAACACTGCCGTGACCATGAAGGACATCCTCGCCATCGAGACGTATCCGGATATCGTCTCGGCGCCAATGCTCTGGCGCACGAATGATGCGTGCGCTGTAATCGCGGTTTGGACGAGGCGCTGATCCGGCGGGGGTAGTTCGAGCTTGACGCGCTAGGCGCCCTTCCCACATTGTTGCATGCCCACTTTCTGCAGGAGACGCAGCGTGAATTTGAAGATTCTCAGCATGTGCGCGTTTGTGCTCGTGGCGAGCGCGTGCGCCGCGAAGTCACCCGAGACAGCCGCGGCCGCTGGCGCGCGGCCTCGTAATCGTGACCTCATTACCCAGGAAGACCTGGCCGCCGATGCTTCGTTACGCGCACAGACAGTGCTCGAAGTGATCAGGACGTTGCGCCCGCAATTCCTCAACGACCGCGGTAACAACACGATGACGGCACAAGGCGATCCTGAGGCGGGGCTCGTTCACGCCTCGATCGACAACGGCCGCGTCGTTCCGATTTCTGAGTTGAACGGCATGCATGGCAACGAGATCACGGAGATCCGCTACCTGAACGCAGCGCAGGCCTTACAGAAGTTCGGGCCTGCTTCGCGACAGGGACCGGTTATCCTCGTCATCACCGTCGTGAAATAGCGTCGCCGATCGCAGGCGCAGCAAAAGGGGCACTCCAACCGGAGTGCCCCTTTTGTTCGTGCATCAGGAATGTGCGATGCTTACTTGTCCCACCACACGCGCGTGTAGTACCCATCGGCGCCCTGCGAAGCGATGGCGGCGTTCAGCGCCGCCAGGTTGACGGCAGACTCCGAAGCCGGATACAGGAAGCGGCGCGGGATCGTCGGCGTGTCGGCATAGGCCTTCGGGCCCATCTTGACGGTTGCCGGGTTGCCCGTGCGACGCCACTCGCTCCACGCTTCAGTGCCCTGCGTGTACAGCGATATCCACTTCTGCAGGCCGATCTGCTGCAGCCCCGTTGCTCCAGCGACATAAGCCACGCCCGGCTGCGCAAGGTACGCTGCTGCGTCGGCGTCCGTGCCACCCCACTGCGTGATGGATGCCGTGACGCCGGCCTCGTAGAAGGCCTGCGCGGCAGCTGGCGCCAGTCCGCCAATGCTCCGATTCGCGGCTTCCGCCTTGATGAATGACAGCTCGGCGAACGTCATGATGTACGACGCCGTTGCCTTGCCTGCCGCAGAGCCGTAGGTGCCATACGACGTGTTGCCTGGATAGAAGATCACACCCGGGCGCGACGTCGTATTGAAGAACGGCGTCACGGTCGCATTGTCCAGCCCATTCTGCAGCCCGATGTACTTCGTCGGGTCGTTCTTCGTCGGCTGCGCGTACACCTTCACGCGCGGATCGCTCAGGGCGATCATCGTGTCGAGCAACGTCTTTGCCACGCGGTGATCGTCGCGGCCGGCGAAGTTGGCGGCCCACGGGTTGTCGAACACGCCGTCGCCCGGCCACGACATCTTGGCGTTGTCGGCATTCGAGGTCATCGTCCCCCCCGCGCCCGAGAACGCCGCCGACAGCTCGGCAGTGGCTTTCGCCGGGTCAGCCTTCGAGATTCGCATTGCCAGACGCGCGCGCAGCGAATTCGAGAACTTGAGCCACTTGGTCATGTCGCCCTTGTAGATCGGGTCGGCGGCGCCAAGTCCTGCGTCGGTTCCCACCTTCATGCTCGCCGACGCATCCGCCAGCGTCTTGAACATGCCGGTGTAGATGTCCTGCTGCTTGTCGTACTTCGGCTTCGTCGGACCGCCAACGACGTCGCCCTGCAGCGCTTCGCTGTAGGGGATGTCGCCGAACGCGTCCGTCATGTTCTGGAACCCCCACACCTGCATCACGCGCGCAGGGCCCGTGGTGTTCGGCGAACCGGCATCCTTGCCGAGCGCAGCTACCTTCTCCAGGTCTTCGAGCTCAACCGCATACGCGCCGAAGAACGCGTCCATCGTCGTCGGACGCAGATGGCCGCGATCCTCGTCCACGTACTGCACCTGCGCGACGTGGTTCGCGAAGAGCGAGGTGCCCGAGAGCGAATTCCCGGCAAACCGCGCCACTTCCTGCGTCATGGCGCGCGTGAACAGCGAGCCTGCCGGAGCGGAGGTGGGGTTGTTCGGGTTGATGTTCAGGCCAGTGAGATCGGTCTTGCACGCGGTCGCCGCGAGTGCGACGACGGCGAGCAGACCGCCCCGGTAGCGAGTGAAGTGCATCCGTCTATTCTCCCGGTGTGCGATCATGGTGTGATCGACAGGTTGATGCCGAGGGACTTGGTGGTCGGCAAGCCGCCCATCTCGAAGCCCTGTGCGTTGGTGGTGTTGCTCGCGTTCTCAGGATCGTAGTTCGGATAGCTGGACCACGTCATCAGGTTGCGGCCGACGAACGCGATGTTCATCTGCGCAACGCGCGCTTTTGCGGCGAGGCGCGAGGGCACTTCCCAGCTCAGGCGCACTTCGCGGAGCTTCACGAAGCCCGAGTTGTAGACATACGGCTCGGCGATGGGGTAGATGCTGTGCCGGTAGTCTTCCGACGTCACGTTCGTCGTGTTCGCCTTTCCGCTCGCCTCGTCCCTGCCCTGCACCACGAGTCCCGGATTATCCCAATCGACTTCGCGGCCGACCAGTGACTCCTGGAGGATGCCGGCGTACGTGCCCCACATGTTGCCGATCGAGAATGCACTGCCGCCATGGCGCACGTCGAGCAGTGCGTTCAGCGCCAGGCTCTTGTAGCGGAATTCGTTCGACCAGCCACCGATCCAATCGGGGTTGACGTTGCCGAGGTATCCGACGGTCGACGCGCGCTGCGGGAAACCGCCCGCCAGCAGCAACTCCTTCGTCACCGTGTCACGCTTGAACTTCGGCCCGTAGAGCTGGCCGTACGGCTCGCCGACTCTCGCCTGGAGCTGCACGCTCCACGGCACGCCCGTGCCGGGGATGTTGACCAGCGTGAGGCCTTCCTGCAACTCGTCGACCTTGCTCGTGTTCTTGTTGTAGTTGACCGTCGACGTCCACTGGAAGCCATTCTTGATGCGGATCGGCTTCGCGGTGATGCTCATCTCGATGCCCTTGTTCGAGATCTGGCCCGCGTTGATGACCGTCTGCGTGAAGCCCGTGGCCGGGGGGATGGTCAGTGGGATGATCTGATTGCGCGTCGCCTTCGAATAGTAGGAGCCGTCGAAGGTGATGCGGTCGTCGTACAGCGAGAACTCGACGCCGCCTTCCTTGCCTGTCGTCTGCTCCGGCTTGAGGCCGGCGTTCGCCGACTGGTCCGAGAGCGTGTACAGGGCGCTGCCGGCGAACTTCTGCGAGAATCCGTTGTACAGCGTGGCGAGCTGGTAGGGATCAGCATCGGAACCCACGCGCGCCCAGCTGCCGCGCAGCTTGAGATAGGTGAGCATCCCGTTGTTGGTCAGCGCCGGGAACAGATCCGAGATGATCAATGACGAGCTGACCGAAGGATAGAAGTACGACGCGTTCTCCTTCGGCAGCGTGGACGACCAGTCGTTGCGACCCGTGACTTCAACCGTCCACAGGCGATTCATCGTCGCGACGGCCGATCCGTACGTCGAATTCACCGCGGAGTGGAACTCCGAGTTGGCGATCGCCGGCGCGATGCCGGCGTTCGCGAGGTTGTAGATGCCCGGCACGAGAATGCCCGTGGTGCCGAAGCTCGCGCGATACAGGTCGTTGCGACGGTGATTGCCACCCCAGTTCGCCGACAGGTCGAACATGCCGACGCTCTTCTTCGCGGTAAGCAACCCGTCGACGTTCGCCTCGCGGTTCCGTTCCGCAAAGCTCGTGAAACCACCGTTGTACGAGGCGTCCGCGCGGTCGATGTTGCCAGCCGCGAACTGCTCATCACGCGTGAAGCGGTATTGGTCGCCACCGCCACGAACCATTCCCGACAGCCACGGCGTGAACTCATAGTTCGCCGAGGCCTGCGCGATGACGCGATCGCGGGAATCCGGCGCCGGATTCTCGTACTGCTGCCAGTACGGATTCCGATGGTAGTTGATGTTCCAGTTGAACAGTGAACCGTCGGCGATGCCGTACGGGCTGTCCTTGTTGTAGTACTGGTTCTTGAGCAGATCGAGGTCGACCTGTCGTCCGAACCAGGTGAAGCTCATGAGGGGATTGCCCTCCGTGTAGCCATTCTCCTGGCGATTCTTGCCGGCGTTCTGTGTGTAGTTCACCGAACCGGCGACGCTGAGCTTTTCCTTGAGCGTGGCGTTTGCGGACACGGAACCGGCGAGCTTGTTGAGCGAGCTGTTCGGCACGATACCGCGCGTATCGTCCTTCGTCAGCGAGAAGCGTACGCCACCCGCGTCGAACGACGACGACACGTTGACGTTGTTCGAGAGCGTGCCGCCCGAGCGGAAGAAGTTCGACACGTTGTTGGGGTGCGCGATCCACGGCTGCTGCTTACCCGTGAACTGGTCGATGAGGCGGCCGTCGAGCCTGGGGCCCCAGGACTCGTCGGCACCGTCGTTGACGCCGCCGCCCTGACCGTCCAAATACTGGAAATCGCCCGTGAAGCCCTGGCCATACGAATTCTGGTAGTTCGGCAGGAACGATGGCGTGTCATACGTCGCGCGGCTCGTGAAGCCAAACCGCGTGCCCTTGGCCTGGTCGCGGCCGTTCTTGGTGGTGATGACGACGGCGCCGTTCGACGCACGCGATCCGTACAGCGCGGCGGCGTTCGGTCCCTTGAGCACGGTCACCGACGCAACGTCGTCCATGTTCAAGTCGGAGATCGCGCTGCCGTAATCGCGCCCGCCACCGGAGTTGGCGGTCGAGAGATTCGCGTTCGACACCGGGATGCCGTCGATGATGAACAACGGCTGGTTGTTGCCGAGGATCGAGCCGGCGCCGCGGATCACGATGCGCGAGGAACCGCCCATGTTACCGCTCTGGCTGATCTGGAGTCCGGCAACCTTGCCCGACATCGCGCTGATGACGTTCGTCGTCTGCGTCCGCGTCAGCTCTTCGGCGGAGACAGTCTGTTGCGCCGTGCCGAGCGTGGCCTTCTCACGCTGCTGGCTGAGCGCCGTGACCACCACCTCGGTGAGTTGCGTCGGCTGCGACGTGAGGACGAAGTCCGCCGCGACGCGTCCACCGACGAGCGTGACGGGCTGCCGCATGGCGCGATATCCGATCAGTCGCGCCGTCAGGTTGACGGAGCCGGTGCGCCCCGCGGGAACGGTGAGCGTGTATTGTCCCTGGTCGTTGGTGACCGCCCCGAGCTGCGTGCCATCGACAAGGACGGTGACACCACTGATCGGTGTACCGGCCGCCCTCGTCGTGACTCGACCGGAGATGACGGTCGCCCCCTGTGCAAATACGGTTGTCGACGCGCCAAGAATCAGCGCAAGGACAGCCGCACTCGCGTACCAAAAGCGAGACAAACGGTGAGACATGGTGAAAACCTCTCTGGATGATTGGTGAGAGACCATTGCTGGATATTCCTTTGGACGGGACGACTCGAGTCCTTGGCGACCTCGCGCCCAGGTTCGTTGCGCCACCCCAGTCCATGAGCCACTTTCGTATGCGTTCCGTCGACGAATGCCGACAACGATCTCAACTATTGTCGGCGCGGGGCCCATTTTTACCACCTTCTTACAGAAGATGGGTGGAATATTCGTTTTTTTGCACTACGTGCAAGGTGTGACGTCCTGCGCTTCCGTGGAGTGACGCACCCTTACCCGCGCCCGCTGAACCCCTCCCCACGCCGTCACATCGCGAGTCCATGCCCAACCTCGACCTGAAGACGCTCCTGCTCGGCGCGCTCGCCCTTATCACCATCTTTTATCTGGTGACCGTCGTTCGCGGCCTTCGCGCGACGGCGTCGGAAACCGGCGAGTCCGTGGCCCCGACGCCCGGTGGACTGGTCACCGGCTTCGTCACCAATTTCTTCGATACGCTCGGGATCGGGTCCTTCGCCACCACCACGGCGATCTACCGCCAGTGGCGCATGGTCCCTGACGAGAAGATCCCCGGCACACTCAACATCGGGCACACGCTGGCAACGATTGCCCAGGCCTTCATCTTCACGCAGATCGTCCCCGTCGATTCCGTCACGCTCGTCCTGATGATCGTCGCCGCCGTGCTCGGGTCGTGGCTCGGGGCCGGTGTCGTGGCAGGCTGGCCGCGGCGGAAGGTGCAGATCGGGATGGGAATCGCGTTGCTCGTGTTCGCGACGACGGCGGTGATGACGCAGCTGAGCCTCAATCCGGTCGGCGGAACGCTGCTCAAGCTCGAGGGCGCGCGACTCGTCATTGGACTCGCCGGCAACTTCATGCTTGGCGCGCTCATGCCGCTCGGCATCGGATTGTATGGGCCGTGCATGATCCTCATCTATATGCTCGGCATGGATCCAAAGGCGGCGTTCCCCATCATGATGGGATCGTGCGCGTTTCTCATGCCCACCGCGAGCGCGCGCTTCGTCCGCTTGCGCGCCTTCGATACCCGCGCGGTGGTCGGCCTGATGATCGGTGGAGTACCGGCCGTGCTCATCGCCGCGTTCATCGTCAAGTCGATGGACGTGGTGCTGGTGCGGTGGTTGGTCGTCGTGGTGGTCGTGTACACGGCGCTCACGCTGCTGCGCACGGCGATGTCGGAACGTCGTTCGGCGCTGGTCGCGAAAGAGGCGGCCGGTGGCGTCACGCTGTAGCGTGTCATCCCGCAGGTGCTCCCGACACCCGCCGTCGGCGCGTGCGGGATGACCATGAGGTGCCGTGGACACTGAATCACCTATGAAAGTCCTGACTCGACTTCCGCTCTTGCTCGTGTACGGTGTGCTCATCGCACCGCACCTCCTCGCCGCGCAGGGTACCGCCGCCGACTTTGCCCGCGCCGAGGGGCTGCGCGACACGTACAAGGGCGTCATCGTGGGCGCGGTGGATCAGACGGCGTGGATCGACTCCACGCCGCGTTTCTGGTACCGCCGGTCGACGAAGGCGGGCAGTGAATTCATGATCGCCGATGCCGAGACGAAGTTGAAGCGGACCGCATTCGATCATGGACGCCTCGCCTCGGCGCTCACCGCCGCGCTGCATCGGCCGGTCGACTCACTCGCGTTGCCCTTCACCACCATCGCCTTCGCCGACCGCGAACAGGCCGTGATCGTCACCGTCGACACCACGCGGCTGCGCTGTGTGCTCGCCGACTATCGCTGCGCGCCCGCGCCGCAGCGGGGACGTGGCGGCGGTGGTGGTGTGGGCGGTGGGTTGTACGGCGCACGCCAGGCCGACGACAGCGCGCCGAAGACGTCGCCCGATGGCAAGTGGGAAGCGCTCATCCGGAACTACAACGTGTACCTGCGGCCCGTCGCATCCGCCCAGGGGACGCTACTCAGCACCGACGGTTCAGAGGCGAACTACTACACTCAGCGCAGCATCACCTGGTCGCCGGACTCCAGGCGCGTCGCTGCCTTTCGCGTGCGGCCTGGCTACCAACGCATCGTGCACTTCGTCGAGTCGTCGCCGGACGATCAACTCCAGCCCAAGCACAGCGAGCGGCTGTACAACAAGCCGGGCGACGTCCTCGATCAAGCGCAGCCGGTGCTGTTCGACGTTGCGACCAGGCGGCAGACGACCGTCGACAACGCGCTCTTTCCCAACGCGTATGATGTCAGCGCACTCGCCTGGCGTCGCGACGGTACTGCCTTGACCTTCGAGTACAATCAGCGCGGGCATCAGGTCTACCGCGTCATCGAGATCGACGCGGCGAACGGAAAGACGCGCGCCGTCATTGACGAACAGTCACCGACCTTCTTCGAGTATTCGGCCAAGAAATACAGGTACGATCTCGTCGACGGGAAGGAAATCATCTGGATGTCCGAGCGCGACGGATGGAACCATCTCTACCTGTACGACGGCATCACGGGCAAGGTGAAGCGGCAGATCACGAAGGGGCCGTGGGTGGTGCGCGGCGTGGACAAGGTGGACACCGCGGCGAAGCAGGTCTGGTTTCGCGCCAGCGGAATGGAGCGGGGCGACCCCTATCTCGTCAGCAACTACCGCATCGACCTCGACGGCACGTCGCTGACGCGTATCTCCGACGACGACGCGATGCACGGCGTCACGTACTCGCCGGACATGAAGTACTTCGTCGATTCCTGGTCCAAGGTCGACGTCCCCGGCGGCTTCGTCCTGCATCGCACGAGCGATCGCACGGTGCTGATGGACGTCGAGCGCACCGATGCGAGCGCGCTGTACGCGACGGGTTGGAAGGCGCCGGAGGTGTTCGTCG
>JBDSML010000099.1:0-13808 GCA_039915865.1 Gemmatimonadaceae bacterium
CGGAACACGCTGCGTCCGGTGAACACCGACCGCGCCGCGCCCACGACCCAGTGCGAGATCATGGCGACGGCGAACGACACGACCACCGCGGTGCGCCCCTCGAGGAACAGGAACGGCATGACCGGAATGAGCGCGCCGATCGCCGTCGCCGTACCGGTGATCCACGCCTCGCGCATCGGCGATGTATGTGATTCGCTGATGCCAAGTTCCTCCTGTACCTGCTCGGCGAGCATTCGTTCCGGATCGGCCATCACCTGCGTCGCGATGCGGTACGCCGACTCCCGGTCCATGCCCTTCACTTCATAGATGAGGGCGAGCTCGTCGCGCTCGATCTCGGGCATCAGTGCGACTTCGTCGCGCTCCATCGCGATCTCGTGGGCATATACCTCGCGCTCGCTCTGCGCCGCGAGGTAGCCGCTGGAGCCCATGGACAACGCGTCGGCGATGAGTCCGGCGACGCCGGCGACGATCACGGCGTGATGCGTGTTGCTCGTGGACGCGCCGATGACGCCGGCGACGAGGCCGAAGTTCGCCGTCAGGCCATCGTTGAATCCATAGACGACGTTGCGCAGGAATCCACCGGCGCCTGTCTTGTGCCACGGCTCGCCGGTCCGACCCGCGACGACGTTGAGGGTCGTGGCGTGCTCGGCCGATTCCTTCGCGAGCAGCAGCGCCTCTTCGCGGCCGGCGACGCCGAGGCCGGTCGTCCGATGCATATCGAGATACGCCTTGACCTCGCGTCCCTCTTCGGCAAGGAGCATGGGCAGCAGGAAGCCCGGCCCGAACCGGCGGCCGAGGAAGGCGAGGAGGCGCGTGCGGGCCGTGGGTCGGTGTGGGCCGAGCGTTCGGCCGTTCTTGGCGAGGAGGTCGGCCCAGATCTCGAGGTGCCGATCTTCGACGTCGGCGAGCCGGCGATAGATGTCCTGCTTGCCGGGATCCGGCTCGGCGCCGGCGAGGAGGCGATAGAGAAAGGCGGCGTCGGCCTCGTCCTGCCAGTGGTGCTCGAAGGCGTCGAGGTCCGGGGCGCCGCGAGGCGCCGCTGCCGGCGGTGATGTTGTGGCCATGAATGCAATATGGCACGGATGGGAAGGCGGGGCAGTTGCCCTCAGCGAGCGAAGCGAAGCGCCCCGGGCCACTAGGCAACCCTACCCAGACAGCCTGTGTCACAGCAGTACGCGATTCACCACCCCGAGGACTTCCCCATGAGACTCACGCATCTGATTGCCCTTGCCACGGTTTCCTCTGCCGCCGCGGCTCAAGAACCCGTCCGGGTTCGCGTAGCGACGCCGAGTGTCTACCGGTATGACACGGACGAGCCGACACATCGCGCCGCCATCGGCATCGGCACCACTGCCACCGGCACGCTGCGCGACACCCTCGGGCTCATGATCACGTCCGTCACCAAGGGCAGTCCGGCGGAGAAGGCTGGCCTCGAGGAGGGAAATCGTATCGCGGCGATCAATGGCGTCAGCCTTCGCGTCAACGCCGCCGACGTCGAGGATGGCGAGATCTCCAGCGCCCTCACGCGGCGCCTCACGCGCGAGCTCGCGAAGTCCAAGCCTGGTGACGACGTGGAGCTGCGCGTATACCGTGACGGAAAGACGTCGACGATCAAGCTCAAGACCGCCGACTCCGACGAGCTGTTCAAGCGCGTCGACTACGTACGGCAGACCAAGTCGGATATGGAGAACCGCCCCGCGCTCGGCTTCAGCATCGGGAGCACGGGCAGCCGTCGCGACACGCTGGGCGTGCTCGTGATGAGCGTCTCCGATTCGAGCCCCGCGTCGAAGGCCGGGATCGAAGAGGGCAACCGCATCGCCGCCATCGGGGGCGTGAACCTCCGCGTGCCGCGCGAAGACGCTGGCGACCGGTACCTGAGCAGCACGAAGGCACAGCGCCTTCAGCGCGAGATCTCGGCGCTCAAGGTCGGCGAGACCGTGACGCTCAGGGTCTACTCGAACGGCCAGTTCCGCGACGTGTCGCTCAAGGTCGCGCGCGCCGGCGACCTGCCGAAGGGGTTCGGCGGCATGATGTTCCTGAACGGCGATGGCTTCATCGGTGGTATGATGGCGCCGATGCCGTCGATGCCCTCGATGCCCTCCATGCCGCGCATCGCACCGATGCCGGCGTTCGAACGGTTCCAGATGGAAATGCCCGAGTTCGAGCGGGCGATGGAGAACGTCCGCGTGCACCTCGACGACATCGCGCCACGCATCGAGCGCATCGAGCGCCTGGCGCCGAATGCGCGGATGCAGCTCGACAATTTGCGTCCGCAGCTCGAGCGCCTGCGCATCCAGGCGCCGCGCATTCGCATGGTGAACGTCATCGTGTAGTTGTCGCATGGGCCCCTGTCATTGGACAGGGGCCGCTGCACTGTGCTGCGCGGCACGACCTGCAGTTCTCAGCGGGGGCTGACGTTCGTGCGCTGATGGTGGCCCGCTGCAGCGGAGAGATCCGCATGCTACCATCAATGAATGCCAGCCACGAAGGGACAGGCTTCCGCGGGAAACATTCTCGTCATCGACGACGAGCCGCAGATTCGTCGCGTCGTCCGCAATGCACTGGCGGACGACGGCTACGAGGTGCTCGAGGCCAGCAGCGCGGAAGAGGGTATCGATCTCGCCGCCGCTGAGCAGCCCCTCCTCATCGTTCTCGATCTCGGCCTGCCCGATCAGGACGGTCTCGCGGTCTGCCGACACCTGCGCAGCTTCACCGCCGTTCCGATCGTCGTCCTGAGCGCGCGCCACTCGGCCAGTGAGAAAGAGTCGCTGCTCGACGCGGGTGCGGACGACTATGTCACCAAGCCGTTCAGCACCGTGGAGTTCAAGGCGCGCATTCGCGCCCATCTACGCCGCGCGACGCAGACGGCATCCGGCGCTCCGAACAAGTCGCTCATCGTCGCGCACGGCGTGACGATCGATCTTGGCGCGCGTTCCGTGAAACGCGGTGGAGAGGACGTCCATCTCACGCCGACGGAGTGGAATCTCCTCCGGACGTTCGTCGCGAATCCGGGAAAGACGCTCACGCACTCGCAGCTCTTTGCCGCGGTGTGGGGCAGCGCGAGCGGAGACGCGCAGCAATATCTCCGCGTCTACATCGGCCAGCTTCGTCGCAAGCTCGAGGCGGATCCAGTGCGGCCGCGGTTGATTCGCACCGAACCCGCTGTCGGTTATCGCTTCGCCGCGGACGAATGACCGTCCGATGAATGCGACTCGCCTGCGACCCTGGCTGGTGTGGTTCGGCGTCCTCGCAGCCACGGCCTCGTTGCTCCTGGTGATGCGCGGCCGCCTCGACAAGGCGCACTTCGCGCTCGCGTTCCTGATCGTCGTGCTCGCCGGAAGTGCCGCGGAGGGTCGCGCACTCGGTCTGTCACTCGCGGCAGTGGCGTTCGTCGTCTTCAACTGGTTCTTCCTCCGGCCATACAACACCCTCATCATCGAGGATCCGCTCGATTGGCTGGTCCTGCTGGCGTTCCTCGTCACCGGCATCGTTGCCGCGCAGTTGCTCGAGCGGCAGCGCCGGGCGACGGAGAATGCCCAGCGCCGCGCCGACGAGATCGATCGCCTCGCCACGCTTGGCGCCGAGACACTGAAGGCACCTCGCGCCGAAGAGGCACTCGATGCGATCGCGACGGTCATTCGCGAGGCGATGGGGGCGGAGCGCTGCGCGATCTTTCGCTGGGATGCAGTGTCTGGCCTGCGTCTCGCCGGCCACTCGCCGGTCGCGAGCGTCGCCGATACGAGGTCCGCGCTGCTGTCGTACTCGGTGGAGCATGCTGCGCCAGCGGCCGAGCGTGCCGACGGAACGCTGACCGTCCTGAGCGACGCACTGCTTCCGGCGGGGAGCGAAGTGACCGGGCGCCCTGAGTTGTCAGAACTCACCGCGCTGGGCATCCCACTCAGCGTTCGGGGGCAGGTCGTCGGGGCGCTGCGGCTGTCCTCGAGCCATCCCTTCGGCGTGGCGGACGATCAGCGTCGCGTGCTCGGCGCACTTTCGTACTACGCCGCGCTCGGCGTCGAACGACTGCGGCTCGCCGGTGCCGAGGAGGAAGCGGAGTCACTGCGGCGCGCCGACCGGCTGAAGGATGCGTTGCTTGCAGCGGTGTCGCACGACCTGCGCACACCGCTGACGGCGATCAAGGGGATCGCGCACGAGATCTGGCACGGCGGCGATCCGAACCGCGCGCAGACGATCGAGGAAGAAGCGGACCGGTTGAACGCGCAGGTGAGTGACCTGCTCGAGCTGTCGCAAATCAACGCGGGCGTGCTGCCGCTCTCCGTGAAGACGAATGCCGTGGACGACGTCGTCGGCGCGGCGCTCGATCGCGTGGAGTCGGTGCATGGTGCGGGACGGATCGCCGTGCGCATTGCGAATGACGACGCGATCCTCGTCGGCGACTTCGACTTCCTGCACACGATGCGGGCACTGACGAACCTGCTGGAGAACGCGCTCAAGTATTCGCCGAGTGGAGCGAAGGTGGAGCTGGATGTGGCGCAGGTTGGCGATCGGTTGCGCTTCACCGTACAGGATCGCGGGCTCGGCGTACCGGTTGGCGACGAGCAGAAGATCTTCACACCGTTCTATCGTGGCGCCGCGGTTGCGGACGGCGTGCGCGGTACGGGACTCGGACTCTCCATCGCACGGCAGTTGATCGACGCACAGCACGGTACGTTGGAGTACGCGCCGCGTGCCGAGGGAGGCAGCCGGTTCACGATCGAGTTGCCAGCTACTGCCGCGCTGTCTCGCGGAGCCTGAACGCGCCGCGGCGCGACGGCAGCTCGAAGCGACGTTCGTGGGGTCGACGGAACCTCTCCTTGTGAAACATTTATGTCCGAGCCCCGCACCTCGAATGCGGCCCTTACGAGTGCACCGGTAGTCTTCGCTCGCAGCGTCGGAACAGGGACCACGCCGCGACGATTCTACTGGACCACTCACCATGCTCGATCTCCTCTACCTGCTCGGTACGATGGCCTTCTTCGGCCTCATGCTGGGCTATATCCGTTTCTGTGAGCGCATCGGCGCTCCAGCTGCCGATTCCACGACCGAGACGCGCCCATGAACGCCGAATCGATCATCGCGTTGATCGTCGCGGCTGCGGTGCTCTGCTATCTCGTCTACACGCTCGTTCGCCCGGAGCGCTTCTGACATGACCATCAACGGATGGCTGCAGATCCTCTGCTTCAGCGTCGCCATTCTCGCTGTCGCGAAGCCGATCGGACTGTACCTCGTTGCGGTCTATGAGGGACGGATGCGTTGGCTCTCGCCGGTCGAGCGCGGCATCTACGCGCTGAGCGGAATCGACCCCGAGGAAGATCAGCACTGGACGAGCTACGCCGCTGCGATGCTGCTGTTCAGCCTCGCCACGATGCTTCTCACGTATGCCGTCTTGCGTCTCCAGCACGTGCTGCCGCTCAATCCGCAGGCGTTGCCCGGGGTGACGGACAGGCAGGCGTTCGAGACGGCCGCGTCGTTCACGACCAACACGAACTGGCAGTCGTACTCGGGCGAGTCGACGATGTCGTACTTCTCGCAGATGACGCAGCTCGCATTTCACAATTTCGTCTCGGCGGCAGTCGGCATGGGCGTCGCCGTCGCGGTCGTGCGCGGCCTGGCGCGGCGGTCGGCCGGGAGGATCGGCAACTTCTGGGCGGACCTCGTCCGCGGCACGCTCTATGTGCTGCTGCCGGCCGCACTCGTCCTCTCGCTGGTGCTCGTGCAGCAGGGGGTCATTCAGAACTTCGCGACGTATCTCGAGGTCACCACGCTCGAGGGTGCGAAGCAGGTCATCGCCATGGGGCCCGTCGCGAGTCAGGAAGTCATCAAGCAGCTCGGCACGAATGGCGGTGGCTTCTTCAACGCGAACGCGGCACATCCCTTCGAGAGCCCGACACCGTGGACCAACTTCATCTCGATGTTCCTCATCTTCGCCATTCCGAGTGGCCTGGTGTGGATGTTCGGGAGCATGGTCGGCAACGTGAAACACGGGTGGGCAGTCTGGTCAGCGATGTTCGTGCTGTTCTTGTCTGGTGTCGGAGTCAGTTACTGGGCAGAGGCGCGCGGCAATCCTATTCACGCGGCCCGTGGTGTCGACGTCGTTGCCAGCGCAACGCAATCCGGTGGCAACATGGAGGGCAAGGAGGTCCGGTTCGGCATCGCCAACTCGGCACTCTATGCCACCATCACCACCGATGCGTCGTGCGGCGCCGTGAACTCGATGCACGACTCGTTCACCGCGCTCGGCGGCATGGTGCCCCTGGTCAACATGCAGCTTGGCGAAGTGGTGTTCGGCGGAGTGGGAGCGGGCCTCTACGGCATGATCGTGATGGTGATCCTGAGCGTCTTCATCGCCGGCCTCATGGTGGGGCGGACGCCGGAATACCTCGGCAAGAAGATCCAGGCGCGCGAAGTCCAGATGGCGATGCTCTTCGCGCTATTGTCGTCGGTGCTGATCCTCAGCATGACGGCAGTGTCAGTGGTGGTGCCCGCTGGTCTCGAGGGACTCAACAACTCCGGGCCGCACGGTTTCACCGAGACTCTCTACGCCTTCAGCTCGGCGTTCGCGAACAACGGCAGCGCGTTCGCCGGACTCACCGGAGGGACCTACTACTACAACACGCTCCTCGGCGCGACGATGCTGTTCGGCCGCTTCGCGCTCATCGTGCCCGTGCTCGCGCTGGCCGGGTTCATGTCGGAAAAGAAGGTCGCGCCCGAAACGTCGGGCACGTTCCCCGTGACCGGACCGCTGTTCGTCGCGCTGCTCATCGGCGTCATCGTCATCGTCGGCGCACTCACCTTCTTCCCCGCGCTCGCGCTTGGTCCGCTGGTGGAGCACCTGCTCACTGGCCCGGGGAGCCTGTTCTGACATGACAACCAAGAACCGCCCTCTGTTCGACGCGACCATCGTGCGTCGCGCGATCGGCGACTCCTTCACGAAGCTCGCGCCGCGCCACATGGTGCGGAACCCGGTGATGTTCGTCGTCATGATCGGGAGTGTGCTCACGACGCTCGTCCTGGCGCGCGACGTCGCCACCGGACGACCCGATACCGGCTTCACGGTGCAGCTCATGCTGTGGCTGTGGTTCACCGTGCTCTTCGCCAACTTCGCCGAAGCGATGGCGGAGGGACGCGGCAAGGCGCAGGCAGATACGCTGCGCAAGTCGCGCACGGACACCACCGCGAAGCGGCTGAAGACGCCTGGTGACCGGAACAGCACGGAAGTCGTCGCGGCACCCGTGCTCCGTCGCGGTGATCTCGTGCTCTGCCTGCCGGGCGACATCATCCCCAGCGATGGCGAGGTCGTCGAAGGCGTGGCGTCGGTAGACGAATCGGCGATCACCGGCGAGTCGGCCCCCGTCGTGCGCGAAAGCGGCGGCGATCGCTCCGCCGTCACGGGCGGCACGAAGGTGCTGTCGGACTTCCTCGTCATTCGCATCAGCGCCAACCCTGGCGAGACGTTTCTCGACCGCATGATCGCGCTCGTCGAAGGCGCCTCGCGGCAGAAGACACCCAACGAGATCGCGCTGACGATCCTGCTCTCCGGGTTGACCATCATCTTCCTGCTCGCGGTGGTGACGCTCCAACCGTTCGCCATCTACAGCGGCAGCGCCGTCGCCATTCCGGTATTGATCGCACTGCTCGTCTGCCTCATACCCACGACGATCGGCGGACTGCTCTCGGCCATCGGCATCGCCGGCATGGATCGCATGATCCAGCAGAACGTCATCGCGATGAGTGGCCGTGCTGTGGAAGCAGCCGGTGACGTCAACACGCTGTTGCTCGACAAGACAGGAACGATCACGCTCGGCAACCGGCAGGCGTCTGAATTCATTCCTGTGACGGGCGTGGAGCTCGACCATCTCGCCGACCGCGCGCAGCTCTCGTCGCTTCCCGACGAAACGCCGGAAGGCCGGAGTATCGTCGTGCTCGCGAAGGAGAAGTTCTCGCTGCGCAGCAGGACGGCCGCGGGGATGGAGTTCGTCCCCTTCAGCGCGATGACGCGCATGAGTGGCGTCAATGCCGGTGGCAGCGAAGTGCGCAAAGGCGCGGGGGACGCGGTCGTTCGCTGGGTGAAGGAGAAGGGTGGCATCGTGCCCGCGGATCTCGACGCGATCGTCAAGCGCGTTGCGGGCGAAGGTGGGACGCCGCTGGTCGTCGCCGAGGCTCGCAGTAGCGATCCCGCGCGCGTCCTCGGCGTCATCTACCTGAAGGACATCGTCAAGGGCGGCATGCGTGAACGGTTCGATCGCCTTCGCGCCATGGGCATTCGCACGGTGATGATCACCGGCGACAACCCACTCACTGCAGCGGCGATTGCCGCCGAAGCGGGAGTCGATGACTTCCTTGCCGAGGCAACGCCTGAGGACAAGATGTCGCTGATCAAGCGTGAGCAGAGCGGTGGCAAGCTCGTCGCCATGACCGGCGACGGCACCAACGACGCCCCCGCGCTCGCCCAGGCGGACGTCGGCGTGGCGATGAACACCGGCACGCAGGCGGCCAAGGAAGCCGGCAACATGATCGACCTGGACTCCAATCCGACGAAGCTCATCGAGGTCGTCGAGATCGGAAAGCAGCTGCTCATGACGCGCGGTTCCCTCACGACGTTCTCCATCGCCAACGATGTTGCCAAGTACTTCGCGATCATTCCGGCGATGTTCGTGGCGACGTATCCCGCGCTGCAGTCGCTGAATGTGATGCGACTCCATTCATCGCAGTCGGCGATCCTGGCGAGCGTGATCTTCAATGCGCTCATCATCATCGCGCTCATCCCGCTCGCGCTGCGCGGTGTGCGCTACCGCCCTGCACCTGCGTCGGTGATCCTGCGCCGCAATCTCGTGATCTACGGGCTGGGCGGGCTGGTCGTGCCGTTCGTCGGCATCAAGCTCATCGACGTGTTGCTCGTCCTCACTCATCTGGTGTAGTCCATGACCATTCGCAATCACATCCGCCCAGCCGTCATGATGACGCTGCTGCTCTGCGCGATCACGGGCTTCATCTATCCTGGCGTCGTCACCGGACTCGCCCGCACGATCTTCCCACGCCAGGCGAGGGGTTCGCTCGTCGAAGTGAATGGCCACATCGTTGGCAGTGCGCTCATCGGCCAGTCGTTCACGCGGCCGTACTACTTCCACTCGCGTCCCTCGGCCGCCGGTGCCGGTTACGACGCCACCGCGTCGGGCGGCACGAACAAGGGCCCGACCGATCGCAAGCTCGCCGATACGCTCATCGCGCAGGCGGTCGAGAGCGCGATCGCACAGGAGCATGCCGTGAAGGGACAGATTCCCGCCGACATGGTCACCGCGTCGGCATCGGGCCTCGACCCGCACATCTCGCCGGCGACTGCGCAACTCCAGGTGGCGCGGGTCGCACGAGCCCGCAGCGCCAACGCATCCGCAGTACGGGCACTCGTCGACGCGCACACCGAGGGGCGGCAGTTCGGCCTCTTCGGTGAGCCGCGCGTCAACGTCCTCCTCCTCAACATCGCGCTCGACAGCGCACTTCCTCGGCGCACAGCGCGACAGCCATAGAGACAGCCCACATGTCACTCAATCGACTCATCCTCGCTGCGATGATCGCGCTGCCCACCTTTTCCGGTGCGCAACCGCGGGCCACGGCCGACACCACGCCGACGATCACCTTCGGAGGGTTCGTCGACGGCTACTACGCGTTCGATTTCAACCGTCCGGCGAACTTCGATCGCTCGTTCACGACGCAGCCTGCCCGCCACAACGAGTTCAATGTCAACCTTGCCTTTGTGGAGGCAAAGCTCGATGCGCCGAGCGTCCGTGGCCGGTTCGCCATTCAGATGGGTACTTCGGTGCAGTCGAACTACGCCGGCGAGCCGCGCCTCGGCAGCATCAGCGGTCCCGATCTGTCGCGTTTGATCCAGGAAGCAGTCATCGGAACGAAGATCGCCGACCACCTCTGGATCGATGGCGGCATCTTCCTCTCGCACATCGGGATGGAAAGCTTCATCTCGCGCGACAACCCCATGTACACGCG
The DNA here is from genome assembly GCA_039915865.1 of Gemmatimonadaceae bacterium. Lineage (GTDB taxonomy): Bacteria > Gemmatimonadota > Gemmatimonadetes > Gemmatimonadales > Gemmatimonadaceae > AG11. Next base: position 10,000 of record JBDSML010000099.1, read on the forward strand.
GTCGATGGTTGCCGACTACTCGCCGTACTACGAAGCGGGAGTCAAGGCCACCTGGCAGGCGACGCCTGCACTCAGTGCGCAGTTCCTATTGCTCAACGGTTGGCAGATCATCTCCGAGAACAACGCGGCGAAGTCGGTCGGAGCGCACCTCGACTACACGGCGTCCCCCAGCACCACGCTCAGCTACTTCAACTACCTTGGCAATGAGGCGCCCGACTCGGCGGTGCATCGGCAATTGCGTTTCTACAATGGCGTCGGTGTGAAGCACAGCCTCGCGACGCGGCTGCTCTTGCTCGCCGAACTTGATTACGGCACGCAGGGACATGCGAGCGGCTCGGGCAGCTCCAACTGGTATGGCGGAATGCTGACCGCTCGCTATCAGGTGACGTCGACGGCAGCGGTGGCCGGACGGGTTGAACGCTATGCCGACAAGGATCAGGTGATCATCGCGACAGTCGGTCCGGGCGGATTTCGCGCGAGTGGGGCGTCGCTCGGCCTCGACGTCACGCCGCAACCGCGGGTGCTCTGGCGCACCGAGTTCCGCGGCTACCAGGGCGATCGCGTGTTCCCCGAGGGCAGCGACGGCCGCTCCAGGAGCGATGCCTTCGTCGTGACGTCGCTCGCGCTGACCTTCCAGTGAAGCGCGTGGGAGCGACATGACGGAGTCCGCGCATCCCGGCGTTCCGGAGGAACGGCGCAAGACACCGCTCCGTGATCCGGACTTCCTCGCGCTGGTCAAGCGCCAGGAGCGCGGCAAGCTGAAGCTGTACGTCGGCTCCGCCGCGGGAACGGGGAAGACGTATCGCATGATCAACGAGGCGCATGATCTGCGGGGCCGGGCCATCGACGTCGTGATCGGGTTCGTGGAGACGCACAAGCGCGTCGACACCGAAGCACAGTTGCGCGACATCGAGATCGTGCCGCGCCAGCGCATCGAGTACCGTGGCGTCGTGCTCGAGGAGATGGACGTGGGCGGCGTCATCGCGCGACATCCGCAGGTGGCGGTGGTGGACGAGCTCGCCCACAGCAACGTCCCGGGAGCGCGACATCGCAAGCGGTGGGAAGACGTGATGCAACTGCTCGACGAGGGCATCAACGTCATCTCCGCGGTGAACGTGCAACACGTCGAGTCGCTGAACGACGTCGTCGCCTCCACACTCGGCGTCACCGTGCGCGAGACCGTGCCCGATTGGGTCGTGGCGTCCGCCGATCAAGTCGTGAATCTCGACATCTCGTCGGAGGACCTGCGAACACGGCTCCGCGAGGGAAAGATCTACACGCCCGACAAGGTCGAGGCGGCGCTGCGCAACTTCTTCACCGACGAGAACCTCACCACGCTCCGCGAGCTCGCGCTGCGCGAGGTGGCAGGTGCGGTCGACCGCTCGCGCGAGGAGATCGTGCGGCGCGAAACGGGGGCGACTTCCACTGCCGCTCCACGCACCGTCGAGCGCGTGCTCGTCGCGATGTCGAGCAATCCGCCGTACACCGCCGCGCTGCTCCGCAAGGCGAGCCGCATTGCCGGCCGTCTCAACTCCGACTGGTACTGCGTCTACGTGCAGACGAGCGACGAACGCGCCGACCGCATCGACAGCGCCGTGCAACGAAAGCTCGTGGGCAACATCCAGCTGGCGCAGGGCATGGGAGCAGAAGTCGTGAAGCTCGAGGGCGACGACGTCGCTGACGCGCTCTGCCGCTTTGCCGTGAAGAAAGGAGTCACGCTGCTGATCGTCGGGCAGAGCAAGCGCTCGCGCCTGCATCACCTCACGAGGGGATCGGTCGTCGATCGGCTGGTGAACAACACTGCCGGCCTGGACGTCCTCGTCGTGTCCTTCGACCCTGCGATCCCCGCGGCGGACCGGCCATGAAGATCAGTCATCGCATGTACCTGACGGTTGCGCCGGCCATCCTCGCCGTGCTGTTGCTCATCGGCCTCGTGTACTGGGGCGAGTATGGGCGCACCGCGCCTGAGCTCGTGATCGTCGTCGGCGGACTCGCGGTGCTGACATCGCTGGTGCTCACGTGGTCCAATGCGCGCTTCGTCGCGCGCCGGCTGGATCGTATCGTTGGGGGATCGGGCAGTCTCGGACGGGCCACGCAGACACTCCGTGGCGTCGCGAACGCCATCGTACCCGAGAACGCCGGACGTCGCGACGAGATCGACCAGATCGAACACGTCGTCGACCGCCTGTCAACGGCTGTGCAGATCGCGGAAGGCAAGAGCGCTGTCCGTGAGAAGCTGTTCGAGCAGCGTGCGCAGGACTATGCACGACTGCTCGCATCCATCGCCGACGCATCCACGAAACGCCTCGAGGAAGTTCGACTTCCCTTGCACATCCTGCTCGAGAACCGCTTCGGCGATCTCAACGAGAACCAGGAAGAGATGCTGGGCGCCGCGCGCGTCGCGGCGGAGGCGGCCGACGCCGACATGCTGAGCCTTCGACAGATCGCCGAGCTCGATCTCGGTGGGCGGCCGCTTCGCGACGACCGCATGAAGCCGTCCGACATCATCGATGCCGCGCGACCACTGCTCATGGCTGCGGCGGAAAGCGCGGGCGCGACGCTGGAGATCGACGTGGCTCCGCTGCTGCCACCGATCACCGGAGATCGCGCGATGCTGCAGGAGGCGCTCGTCACGATCTTGCGTGGAGCACTCGCATCGACCAACCGCGACGCGCGCGCGCGCATCGACGTCGACCGCGAGGGTACGGTCATCCGGATCGTTGCCATCGGAGTCGGGTCCGCTCCCGCCACCGTTCGTTCCGCCGCCGCTGTGCGTGTGGTGCAGGCGCACGGCGGCTTCGTGGAGCGCACGGCCACCGAACTGAAGATCGACCTACCCGTCGAAAGGAGTATCTCGATGCCACACATCAACACGCCGTTGCGCGTCGCGACCGCGACAATCGGCCTGCTCCTCGCACTGGGATGCAATCGCGATCCGGCTGCCGCACACCGTATCGTCGACGAAACGCTGGCGAGTCGCCTCGCTGGCACATGGGATATCGTGCTCACGCTCGATCGACCACTCTCGCTCTCCACCGACGGTCGTACCCTCCCGCGCACCGCGGTCGGCACCGTCGCGCTGCTGGAGGTCGGGCAAGACCCACTGTCATTCGAGCAGATGACGGCACCGACGCACATGGGCGTCTATCACATCAACCTGGGAGCGCTCGATTTCCCCCCGCGCGACGACAACGTCATGCCCGCGCTCGGCGCGCGCGTCATTGCCGTGCCATCCGACGCCGCCGCACCGGCAGCGCGTGACTCGTTGTACATGCTCCTCAACCCGGAGAGCGCGCGCTATGCCCTGCAGCTGGCCGGCACCTTCGATCGCGACGTCGCCAGCGGCACCTGGATCGCCGAATCGTTCCTCGGCGGGGGAGGAACGTTCACGATGCGACGACGCTAGAACTCGATCTGTGCGCCCAGCTCGACGACGCGATTCGGCGGAATCTGGAAGAACTCCGTCGCCGACCGCGCATTGCGCGACATCAGCACGAAGAGCCGCTTCCGCCACCGCGACATCTTCGCCGTGCCCGTCAGCACGAGACGCTCGCGGCCCAAGTAGTACGACGTGTCCATCGGCGGGATCGCCACCCCCGCCTTCGCCGCCTGCGCGAGCACTTCCGGAATGTTCGGCGACTCCATGTACCCGAACGTCGCGACGACGCGGAAAAAGCCCAACCCAAGGGACTCGAGTGCGACTCGACTCTCGATGGGCACCTCGGGAACGCCGCGCGTCTGCACGCTCAGCAGCACGATCGTCTCGTGCAGCACCTTGTTGTGCTTCAGATGATGCAGCAGCACCACTG
>JBDSML010000100.1:0-9406 GCA_039915865.1 Gemmatimonadaceae bacterium
GCGACGACCGCGATCTGCGGCCGCTTGCGATACGACAGGTGGTTGAACCGCGCGTGCAACCGCTGCTGCGCCTTCCAGGCGTGCGTGATCACCGCCGGTGGTTGGCCCTGCTGCCGGCGCTTGAGATCGACGCTGATCTGCGGGCGATGCCGATAGCTCCATGCAGCCGGCACGAGCACGTGCCGGCAGTGACTGTTGCCGGCCTTCGTAATGGATCCCAGGCGTTGACGCGGCCCACTCGAGTCTTCGCGCGAGACGAGCCCCAGATAGCAGGCGAGCTGGCCCGGCCGTTCGACACGACGCCAATCAACGAGCTCCGTGGCCATCACCATCGCCGAATGGAGCGAGATCCCGCGGAAGCATTGCAGCGTCTGCACCATGGGCTTGAGCGTCGGCAGTTCGGCGAGCGCTTCGATCTGCCGGTCAAGCTCGTCGCGGCCCTGCAGCTTGTACAGCAGCAGCGCATGATGCTCGCGGTAGACGAGTCGATCCTCGGGCGCGAGCGGCGAGTCGTCCGTCGTTAGCGGCTGCAGCCACCGGAGATGCGGCGTGCGCCAGTTGGTTCCCTCGCGAAAGACGAACCCGCGCGTGGCAAGAAACTTCAGGATGTAATGCCGCGACTTGAGGATCTCGCGCTGAAACGTCTCGCGGCAGCGCACGACATCCCGCACGCGCTCGTCGGCTTCGCTCGGGATGCGCACCGGCACGAGCTCGCCCGCGCGATCCAGCCGCGCGAGATCGGCGGCGTCGCGCTGATCATGCTTGCGGTGCACCCCGGCACGCTTCGGGATCAGCGACGGCGCGATCACCGCGCACGCATAGCCCCAGTCGCGGAGCGCGCGATGCAGCACGTAGCCCGCGCCGCACGCCTCATGGCACGCCGGGAGCTCGCCGTCACGCGCGATTCGATCCAGCCACTTCTTCAGTGTCGGCAGCTCGTTCGGCAACCGCTCGAGTCGCGTTGGTACTTTCGCGGTGGCGGGGAGGACCGCGATCGTGATCGAGTCCTTGTGCACATCCATCCCGAGATAGATGATAGAACGAACAACCGGTACCACAGCAAGTGATGACAGGAGTTGGTCTCCGTGTGTGACACGTGGGATCGTCACAGGTGGCTCTGGGAACTCCGTCTCGACGCGTGAGGAACCAATCCACGCTAAGATCGGAGGCCAGCCCAGGCATAACTTCTAGGTGGCCACAGTGTTCCCGGAGGCATCATGGCATTCAGTCGACGCATTCGCGCAGTGCTTGTGACCGCAGCCGTGTGGGGCGCAGCCTGGTTTGTTCCGGGACTCGTCTGGATTGGCCGCCTTAATATGCACCGAAGCGACGGACTGCCGTTTCAGCTTCTGAGTGTGGTTCAAGACGCCTTCCTCAATTGGGCCGTCATCGGCGCGATCGGAGGGACGCTATTTGCGCTCACCCTTGGATTGGCGGAGCGTCGACGGTCATCGCTCGACGCGCTCTCCATGCGCCGTGTTGTCAGCTGGGGGGCAATCGGTGGCGCTGCCTTCCCGCTCATAGTCATTCCGCTCGTGCCAATCATCGCACCGGAGTACGCTCGGCACCTTCCCGAAATTCATGATCTCCCGGCTGCGCTTCGCCAAGGCATCTTTGCTGGCGCGGTCTATGGTTTTCTCGGCGCGGTGTGCGCAGGCGCTTCATTGCGTTTGGCGCGTCGCGCTGATCTCGATCTGCCCCCCAGCCTCGACACGCTGAGTGTGGCGCCCGCAGGCCACCTAACGAACGCTGAAGCTGACAAAGGGGCTATTGATGGTGCGCGCTCCGCGCGCACTCTTGTCTGATCCCTTTGCTGCTTAGCTCTGGCGTTGGGCAGTCCAATCATACTTCCTTTCCTCGCATGCAAGCATGACAGTCGCCCGTCTGTGCTCCAATCTCGTTCTGCCTCCCGCGATCGGGGTGCTATTGCTCCTCGGAACGCAGTCCGTTGCCTCGGCACAGGCGCGTAGCGTTGGAGACAGTACGCAGCCTGTGCGTGGGTGTCGCGGCGATGTGACTTCGTTCGAGATGGAAGGGCTCTTCATGACGATGACCCGGCATCCAGTCGTTACGCGAGTGTTGGCGGGATCGCCGGCCGCGCTGGCCGGCCTGCAGGTAGGTGACTCGGTGATCAGCACGAACGGTATGGATACGATGGCGCCCCTGAGTCCGCGTCCGGCCCGTCCCCGCTTTGCACCTGGGGACACGATTCGACTAGTCCTGCAGCGCGGAACACAGCGTGTGCCAGCGTTCGTTGTGCTGGGTATCAGGCCGGAGGGGAGCAGCGACAGTGCACCGCTGTGCGTGCCATTCGCGCCGGCTCGCTAGCGCGCATTCATGCGACGGTGCAGCGGCTGCAGAACGAGGCGTTGCAGCTGACAAGGCACGCCGACCATCGTACGGCAGGCTGCGCTCCGGTTGGCCTGCTTTGCAGCTGGACTTGGGCGTTTGCCGCTGCGAGATGCTCGTCGACAAGCAACAATCCAGCGTTCAGCCCAACTCGGAGTAAACTCATCGCCATGGGACTACTGACCTTCAGCATCAACATCACCCTGGACGGTTGCGTCGACCACCGGGAGGGAATCGCCGACGACGAGACACACGCATTCTTCACCCGTCTCATGGACGAGGCAGGGGCGATGTTGTGGGGCCGCGTCACCTACGAGATGATGGAGAGCCATTGGCCGGCGGTCGCTCGCGGTGACGCGGAAGCGCCACCGACGATGCGCGCGTGGGCGGTCACGCTGGAGGCCAAGCCGAAGTACGTGGTGTCGTCGAGGCGAACGGACTTTACGTGGAACAACAGCCACCATATCGCCGGCGACTTGCGCACGAGCGTGCAGACGCTCAAGGACGTGACCCCTGCCGGCGTGCTCCTCGGTAGTGGCATGCTCGCGGCCGAGCTGGACCGGCTGGATCTGATCGACGAGTACAGGTTCCTCCTCCACCCCAGGCTCGCCGGTCACGGACCGACCCTGTACCAGAGTGGCCTGCCCAGCACGCGACGGCTCGAGTTGGTCTCAACGACGCCGCTCCGCAACGGCGCGGTCGCTATGCACTATCGCCGCGCGCGCGGCTGACTACGGGTTGCAGCGGACGGTCCGCTGCGCGGCCCGCCGCTCAACCCGAGCGTTGATATGACTGGGCTGGTGTCAAGGTGTCAGTTTACAGACAGCGAATGGATGCGAGGCGTGGTACGACGTGGGCCCGAGGCAGCATCCTTGTACAGCAGGAGTGCGTGGTACTCCCGATACACGAGGCGATCCTCGGACGCGAGCGGCGAGCCGTCCGTCGTCAGCTGCTGCAGCCACCGCAGATGCGGCGTACACCAGTTCGTCCCCTCGCGAAAGACGAAGCCGCGCGTCGCCAGAAACTTCAAGATGTAGTGCCGCGACCTGAGGATCTCGCGGTGGGAGGTCTCGCGGCAGCGCACGACATCGCGCACGCGCTCGTCCGCCTCGCTCGGGATGCGCACGGGCACGAGCTCGCCCGCGCGATACAGGCGCGCCAGGTCCGCGCATCCCGTTTATCGTGCTTGCGATGCACGCCGGCGCGCTTCGGGATCAGCGCGGGCGCAATCACCGCGCAGGCATACCCCCAGTCGCGGAGTGCGCGATGCAGCACATATCCGGCGCCACTCGCCTCGTAACACGCCTGGATCTCGCCGTCGCGCACGACACGATCCAGCCACTTCTTCAGCCTCGGTAAGCTCGTTGGGCAGCGTGTCCAGTCGCGTCGGTGCCTTCACGTGCGCTGGGAGGACGGCGATGGTGATCGAATCCTTGTGCACATCCATGCCGAGATAGATGATTGTGCGCGCGGACGTCGGAGTCGGGGAGATAGGCGCTGCCGTCCTCAGAGCGAGTGATGACGTGGGTTGGTCTCCGGTGATGCGACAGTGGGACCGTCGCAGGTGGCTCTGGTGATTCCGTCTCAACGCGCGAGGAATTAACCCACGCGAAGTTCGGAGGCCAGCCCAGTCATAACTTCCATACGGCCACGGCGTTCGATGAATGGCGAGAATAACCGTGCGCCGTTATAATACATACCGTGATACGAAGCTTCGCCAATTCCGCCAGCGAGGATCTCTTCAACGGTGTCAGTAGCCGGGCGGCGCGGGCCGTGTGTCCGGCGGAGTTGTGGCCGGTGCTCCGTCGGAAGATGACGCAACTCAACCGCGTGAGCGATCTCCGCGAGCTCGCGATTCCTCCTGGGAACCGGCTTCAGCGCCTCGTCGGGTCGCGCCGTGGGCAGCATAGTATTCGCATCAATCAGCAGTATCGTATCTGTTTCCGCTGGGAGGCCGGCTATGCCGACGAAGTCGAAGTCACGGACTACCATTAAGCGCCGCGCTGCGCGCCCGACTCGCCCCGCCGGACTAGTGGAGCGCCTGCTCCCGCGCATGGTACCTCCGACCCATCCTGGCGAGATGCTGCTGGAGGAGTTTCTCAAGCCCCTCGAGATCTCACAGTCCGCGTTTGCCATTCGGCTTGGTGTCTCGTTTCCGCGGTTGAATGAGGTCGTCCGTGGCAAGCGTTCGGTCACGTCCGATACCGCCCTCCGGCTCGCGCGCGTTACCGGGATGAGTGCCGAGTTCTGGCTCGGCCTCCAGCTCGATTGGGATCTGTGGCATGCGCTCCGGTCAAGCGAGGCCCGCGCCATCGCAAAACTGTCGCCGCTCCCGCGTGCGCGCTGAACGGACGGATCACGTAGCGGCCATATGATGTGCGCTGCACCAGACGGGCGATTGAATGAACCTCGCTTCGCGCATTTTGTTTGACTCGCCCGCAGGTGAGCTTGGGCGGTAGTGGCTGGGAGCGATTTCGGCGCAACGGACGACCTGGCCGTACCCGCAGTGGCGATCGTGAATCGCACCGCAGGAAGACAGTACTTCGGGAGGCGTCGCCGGTCGGCGCTCATAGTCACGGCGTTGGCAGCGAGTACCATTCCGGCGTGGCGCGCGGCGACCATCGATCCGTTGGAGGCACTGAGGGAGGACTAGGCGTTCACCCCGCGCGCAGCGCGACTGCCGGATCAATGCGCGCCGCTCGGAACGCCGGAATCCAGCATGCGCCAAGCCCGACGATGGCCATGATGAGCGCCACGGTGGCGAGCGTGACCGGGTCGTGTGGAGGCACTCCGAACAACAGCCCTCGCATGAGCCGCGTCAGCGACAATGCGCCCCCGACGCCGACCGCCAGCCCGATGACGACGAGCCGCCCGCCTTCCGACAACACCATGCGCTGAACCCTGCCGCTGTCGGCACCGAGGCTCATCCGAATGCCGATCTCGTTGGTGCGGGCGCTCACCGAGAACGCGAGCACGCCCGCGATCCCCACCGCCGCGACGATCATCGCGAGAATACCGAAGGACGACACGAGCATCGCGTTCAGGCGCCGCGGCGCCACGCTTTCATCGCGGATCTGATCCACCGTCATCACCTTCTCGATCGGCTGGTTCGGGGCCACCTGGCGCACGACTCGGCTCGCGGCCGCTGCGAACGACGCCGCATTCGCCTTGGTGCGTATCACGAAGCCGCCCGAAGGAAAGTCGCCCTGGGCAAAGGGAATGAACGTGACCGGAATCGGCGTCGCGTCGAGCGCTCCGTCCTTCGTGTCTCCCACCACGCCGACCACCGTGCGCCAGTCGCCCGACACCCCGATGAACTTCAGCACGTCGCCGGTCCACGCCACCCGCTGGCCGATGGGATCCCGATTCGGGAAGAACTGGTCCGCGAGCGTCTTGTTCAGGATCACGACGCGCGCACTTCCCGCGCGATCAGTGGAGGTGAATGCGCGTCCTTTCAGCACCGGAATTCCCGCGGCGCGGAAGTAGTCGGGACTCGCCGTGCGATATTCGGAGTGCGGCTGCGCCTCCCCCGATGCGACCGGGCGGCCGTCGGCCTTGATATCGAGTGTGATGCCCGCGAGGCGGAGGGGCATGGTAGACCCGAGCCCCACCTCCGAAACGCCGGGCAGCGCCGCAAGTTCGCCCTGCATCCGTTCGTACTGGGCGATGGCCGCCGCGGGGCTCGACCCGTCGAAGTCCTTCGGCACTTCCATCGTCAGCACGTTCTCCGTGTCCGCGCCGGAGTCCACGAGTGCGAGGCGTTGCATCGTTCGAGTGAGCAGTCCCGCCCCCGTGAGCAACATCACCGACACGGCGATCTGCGCAACGACGAGCGTTTGCTGCAGTCGCTGCCGGCGGACGGTGCCCGTCGTGCGTCGCCCGCCCGCGGACAACGAGGCGCCGAGTGTGTGCTCGCTCGCGAGACCAGGTACGAATGAGAGGAGCACCGCCACGACGATGGCCAGCAGGAGGCTGAATGTGAGCACGGTGCCATCGATGCGTATCTCGCTCGCGCGCGGGCTGTAGCGCGCCGCAAACGTGGTGAGCATGTGCATGCCGCCGAATGCAATCAGGAGGCCCAGCATGCTGCCGGCGACAGCCAGCATGAGGTTCTCCGTCAACAGGAGCCGGCGCAGCCGCGAGGTGCCTGCGCCAAGCGCCGCGCGCACGACCAGCTCCTGCTCGCGGCGCACGCCCCGCATGAGTGTCAGGTTGGCGACGTTCGCGCACGCGATGATCAACACGAACGCGGCCGCGCCCATCAGGAGCAGCATCGTGAGCCGCGCGTTCTGGCCGAGTACCTCCTGGAACGGCGTGAGCGTCACGTGAAAGCCGGAGCCGGCATCGTAGGCTTCCGGATGGTCAGCGTGCACTCGCGAGGTGATTGCGGCGACTTCAGTTCGCGCCTGCTGGACATTTACGCCAGGTGCGAGACGCGCGATCATCGCGGTCATGCGATGCGTCCGTCCCGTCACCATCATCGCGCTCAGGTGGTGCTCGCTGTTCACCATGTTCATGAGCGCGTCGATGCGCGCCGGGAAATACGGTGCCGGCTGCAACACGCCCACCACGGTAACGGCCCTGCCGGCCACGCGCAGCGTCCTGCCGACGACCGCACGATCGCCACCGAACCGTTTCTGCCAGTAGTCGTACGTCAGCATCATCACGGGCGCAGCGGACGGGCCGTCGTCGCCGTCGGTGAAGCTTCGACCGACCACCGGCATGAGGCCCATCACGGAGAAGTAATTACCGGTTACGAGCCCTACGTCGATGCGCACCGCATCATCGTCGCCAACGAGCGTGAACGTGATGGGCGAATATTCGGCGATGCCGGCCAGCGTCTTTGATGCGGTACGGAAGTCCGCAATCTCGGGAACGGAAAAGAAGATGTCCTCGCCGCCGGGGCCGCGGGTGGACTGCCTGAGGTACATCAGCCGGTCGCCCTCACGGTGCGGCAGCGGCTTGAGCATGACACCGCGCACCACACTGAAGATCGCGGTGGTGGCGCCTATGCCCAGTCCGAGCGTGACCACCACGGCGAGCGCGAAGCCTCTGGCACGCAACACACTTCGGGCGGCGTATCGCAGGTCGGCGACAAGCATTGGTGTCCCTTCGGTAGGTGGACTGGTGAACGGCCGCGGTCCGGGGCCGGCAGCAAACATAGGCTCTACCCATACGACGAACGAGGGCAGGGAGAATCGACAGCGCACCAGAATGTTTCTCCAACCCTGTGAGGCCCGAGCCTGGGCCGATGCCACAAAGTCGGTGAGGCATACTTCTCGGCGCCGCCGGACGCATCCCAGGACTTCACGGACTTTGCCACGGAGAGAACGTCATGACACCATGGATGTGTCGTTAGCACCGGAGTGACATTGCTCAGAAACACCCGCGCGATTCGAAGGCCCCTCACCGGCCGACCCCGACGACCCACACCCGGCGGGTGCATGGATCGCACGGTCTCTCGAGGTTGCGCTGCGAGCGCGAGGCTTCGCCGTCGATCCGGCAGGCGAGACATCTACCATCTCGCGCGCGCTGCAGACACAGGCGCGCCCGCTACCCAACCGCGCGTTGGAGCCGACGCTCAATTTGCCGTCGGCCGGCCTCGTAGATTGCTGCATGTCAAATAGCCAATTCGCCCGGTGGTCCGCGCTGTCGGTCTGTGCGATTGGCGTGACGTATGGGATCGCTCTTGTCGCGGGCTTCGCGCTCCGCGGGCTATCTCGTCCGATCGTCGATCCCCTGTTGGCAATCGAGGAGTTGTGCGCGCGCTGTTGCTCAGCGGCTGTCTCTGCCTCCTTGGTCTTGCTGGCCCTGCGACAGGCCACATGCGACTTCAATTTATCGGTGTGCTCGGATACGCCGGCGTCCTCCCTTTCACATGCTTCCTGATCGCACGCTACTTCCGCCGTGTCGTGCGGCAAGATCTCGTGGCGGTTGGTTAACGAAGCGTTCCTGCTGCAAAGGGAGCTTCGTTAACTCGCTACGCTCGAATTTTTTGTACGTTCGTTTGCCGCAGAACTTGGCGGTCAACCGACAACGTGCTGTTGAGTGAGGCCGCCTGTTTCCAATGAGTGCTCCCGACGAGCCGAGACGGATCATGCACCTGATACCTCGCCGTAATCTCCGACCCGGACCGCAGCTGCTCGCAGTTCCGCTCCTTCTGGTCCTGATGGTGTGTCGCACCGAACAGCGAACGCCATCGAGTCGCTATTCACAGGGAGCGACTGATTCCGTCGACGTGTCGGTCGAGAAGCCGGTCTGGAAGTTTGGTGAGGCCACAACTCGCACCGATGAGTTGCCGGCGGAACTCGACTCGATGGTAGCGTGGGGCGATTATCCCGAAGCAGCGCGGCCAGTCGCGTACGGAATCGACTTGAACGGCGACGGCAGCAAGGAATGGTTTGTCCGTGCGAACCACGGTCTGTGCGGTTTTGGCGGTTGCCCCACCGCGCTGATGACGCGCGCGGCGGACGGGCGATTCATCGTGTCTCTCGATGGTCTGGTGCGCGAGGTCTACGTCACGAACCGGCGCGCGGCCGGATGGCCAGTTCTCTGGGTTCTCGTCGGAGGCAGAGATGGTGGGTTATTCCGGATGGAGGTCAAGAATGGCGCATACTTCCCTTCGCGGACGCTCCGGCGCACTGCTGACGAGTGGACCGCGACCAGCGAGTCGCTTGCGGCCCTCCTGAAAGCGGCGCCGTCACGTTGATCGGGGATCGTGTACGCCGTCGCCCAGCCGTGGCAGCCCCGCCCAGCGGAGTCACACGAGACGTTCACCCGTGCGGGGACCTGAGCCGACCGGCAGTGCGTCGACGTCGGTACTACTTGAACAGATGCGGCACGAATCGCGACGTGTTGCCTGTCACCCACCCATCCGATTCGCGAACACCAATGCCCGCCGCTTCCTGGCCGATGATCCAGCTGCCGATGACCGGACGCTTGCCATCGAACTCCGGAATCGGCGCGAGCTCCTGGAACACATAGCCCTCGGCGCCATACTCGCCCGTCGACTCCACGTGCTCCTTCATCGTGTGCACGGTGACGTTCGCGCCCTCGC
>JBDSML010000102.1:0-8676 GCA_039915865.1 Gemmatimonadaceae bacterium
GCGCATCCCACCGAGCTCGATCGCGCGATGGGCTACGAAGCCAACTACGCGGGGACGAGCTTCCTGGCGCCGCCGCGCGAGAAGCTGGGCAAGTTCAAGTACGGTCCGTCGTTCATGAACATCGAGGGCGATCGTGAGCAGGAGGGTGGTTGCTCCACCATCGGGTGGGACGACGATGGCGTGAAGCCGGACAAGTTCCTCATCATCAAGAACGGCATGGTGAACGACTACCAGACCACGCGCGAGCAGGCACCGATGCTCGATTGGTGGTACGAGAGCCAGAAGCGTCCCGTCCGCAGCCACGGCTGCTGTCATGGCGACAACTGGAGCAGCGTGCAGTTCCAGCGCATGCCGAACGTCTCGCTGCTGCCCGGTAGCAAGGAGCAGAGCTACGAGGATCTCATCGCCGCGACGGACAAGGGCATCGCCATCATCGGCGACGGCAGCTTCTCGATCGACCAGCAGCGCTACAACGCGCAGTTCGGCGGACAGCTCTTCTACGAGATCAAGGGTGGCAAGATCGTCGGCCAGTTGAAGGACGTCGCCTACCAGATGCGCACGCCCGACTTCTGGAACGCGATGGACATGATCGGCGGCAAGAAGAGCTACGAGGTGGGCGCGAGCTTCTTCGACGGAAAGGGCCAGCCAGGCCAGGTCAACGCGGTGAGCCACGGCTGCGTGCCGAGTCGCTTCCGCAACATCAATGTCATCAACACGGGGAGAAAGGCATGAGCGCCCCCAGGAGTCTTTTCGACAAGGAGAGCATCCTCGCTCCCGGTGACATGATGTCGCGCAGCCAGGCGCAGACGTTCCTCGAACGCGTCGTCAAGCTGTCCAGGGCCGATACCATCGGCGCGCAGGTCGGCGGCGGCTACAACGGCAACATTCGCTTTGCCGCAAACCGCATCTCGACGTCGGGCGGCGTGAGCAACTCGCAGCTCGTCGTGCAGTCAGGCTACGGGCCGAAGCATGCCGTCGTCACCACCGGCGACTTTTCCGATGCGGGCATCGAGCGCGCCGTTCGGCAGAGCGAGGCGATCGCCAAGCTCGTCCCGGATGATCCAGAGGTCATGCCGCTGTTGCCGCCGCAGCAGTACAACGATGTGAAGGCGTATTTCGATTCCACCGCGACCCTTACACCGGAAAGCCGTGCTGCCGCCGCACACACGGCACTCGATGCCGCGAAGGCGGCGGGCGATCTCGCGGCGGCAGGGTTCATCGTCGCCGGCAGCGGCTACAATGCAATCGCGTCGAACACGGGGATGTACGCCTATTTCCCCGCCACGAGCGCCAACTATCAGCTCACCGTCCGTACCAACGACGGCACGGGATCAGGCTGGGCCGCAGCGGATCACCCGGACTGGTCGCAGATCGACTTCAAGGCCGTGAGCGACCGCGCGATCCAGAAAGCGCGGGCGTCGCGCAATCCGGTGGCCGTCGAGCCGGGCCGCTACACGGTCATCCTCGAGCCCCAGGCGGTGGGCGATCTCGTCCAGCTCCTCGCCTTCTCGCTCGACGCTCGCAGTGCCGACGAAGGGCGCTCCGCGTTCTCGAAGACGGGCGGCGGCACGAAGATCGGCGAGAAGATCGTCGACTCCAAGGTGACGATCTTCTCCGATCCCACCGATCCGCAGCTCCTCGGCCAGCCGTGGAATGGCGAAGGTCTGCCGCTCAACCGCGAAGTGTGGATCGAGAACGGCGAGCTCAAGCAACTCGCCTACTCGCGGTTCTGGGCACAGAAGAAGAGCACCCGCCCGAACAACGGTGGACTGGGTGCCGTGAAGATGATCGGTGGCGACGCGACGACGGAGCAGATGATCGCGTCTACGCCGCGCGGCATCCTCGTCACCCGGCTCTGGTATCTGCGCCAGGTGGATCCGCGCACGGTGCTCTACACCGGTCTCACCCGCGACGGCACCTTCCTCATCGAGAACGGGAAAGTCACGAAGGCGGTGAAGAACCTTCGCTTCAACGAAAGCCCGCTCTTCATGCTCAACAACCTCGAGATGCTGGGCCGCGCGGAACGTGTCGCGGGCACGGAGTCGGGCGGGAACGTCGTGTTTCCGACGATCAAGGTGAAGGACTTCAACTTCACGTCGTTGTCGGACGCCGTCTGATTGGCTTCGGGTACGGTTGCCGCCCGGAGCGTCGGCGAGTTGCTCTCCTCATGCTGTGCGAAGACTGTCCGCATGCTGTTATCGGAGATATCATCACGAGTCGATTGTTGGCGAGTGTGAGATCGAGGGTTCCCGCGATCCGGTGACGGCGGCATGATGGACCAGGAGATGGGGCAGCGCGCGCGCGATGAGCGGCTCGAGCTCATCGGCGCCGACCTTCGCCGGCGCATTCACCCGGTGTGCTCCGACATGCCCGAAATACTGTTCTTCGAGCTGATCGACCGCATGGCGGCGATTCAACTCAAGTACGAGCTCCGCGAGGACTCGCCCCCGACGGGTTGATCGCGCCGTGGCGGTATCGTGGCCTGTGAGGGTGCGCTAACTTGGGGCGCACCCAAACTTTCTCCGCCGTCCACGCCGTCATCGATGACCGAGCAGCAGACTCCCGCGCCAGAAGAAGCATCTCCGGTACCCGACTGCCCCAAGTGTGGCGGCGCCATGTGGGACAACCGCGTCGGCAAGCGGAATCCCCGGGCGCCCGACTTCAAGTGCAAGGATCGCGAGTGCGACGGCGTCATCTGGCCGCCGCGCGACGAGAACGCCGTCGCGACCCCGGCCGCGCAGTCCGAGCTACAGCCGGCCGCGCCCGGCATGCCGTCGTGCCCCATCTGCGGTGGCGCCATGTGGGACGATCGCCTCTCGAAGCGCAATCCCAAGGCGCCCGACTTCAAGTGCAAGAACAAGCCGAAGATGAAGGGTGGTCCCGGCTGCGAAGGCATCATCTGGCCGCCGCGCGCCGGCCAAACGAGTCCGTATCCGGCGCCCGTTCCGCGCGCCGGCGAACGCTCCAACATGTCGGCGCCACCGATCGACGACACCCCGCCGCCCGACGAACCGCCTCCGTTCGACGACGACGACCTTCCGTTTTGAAATTCACGCACGTACAACCTTCCACGGAGATGCGGTGAAGCTCAGCCTGCCTCTATTCTGCTGCCTCGTCGCGACCGCCACCCTTCCCGCCGTCGCGACGAGTCAAACCGCCAAGCGCCCACTTCGGGCCAGCGACATCTATCAGCTGCGCGGCGTCAACGATCCGCAACTGTCACCCGATGGCGCATGGGTCGCCTACAGCGTCACCGCTGTCGACTCAGCCAAGGACAAGAGCGACACCGACGTCTGGATGACGAGCTGGGATGGGACGCAGACGATTCGCGTCACGTCGTCGCCCGAGAGTGAAGGCAGTCCACGCTGGAGTCCCGACGGACGATATCTCGCCTTCGTCTCGGGCCGGCAGGAAGGAAAGGGCGGACAGGTGTGGCTGCTCGATCGCCGAGGAGGCGAGGCGCAGCGATTGACGATGATCAAGGGTGGTCTCTCGGAGTTCGCGTGGTCGCCAGACTCGAAGCGGCTCGTCCTCGTGCTCGACGAAGAGACCGATTCGATCGTGAAGAAGGACACGGCTGAGCGAAAGACGCCAAAGCCCATCGTCATCGATCGCTACAACTTCAAGCACGACATCGACGGATACCTCGGCACCAAGCGGACGCACCTCGCGCTGTTCGACGTCGCCACGAAGAAGCTGGATTCGCTCACGAGCGAGCGGTTCGACGACGAGTCGCCGAGCTGGTCGCCCGATGGGCAGCGCATCGCGTTCCTGCGTGCATCGCCCGCGGAACCCGATCGCTCTCGCGACTCGCACGTCTTCGTCATCGACGCACGTCGCGGAGCCACCGCCAAGCAACTCACCGACGGCAACGACGGCAGCCGGCCAGCGTGGAGTCCCGACGGCAGATGGATTGCCTTCACGCGTGGCGACGAAGGAAAGTTCTCCGCGTACAACCTGAGCAAGCTGGCTGTCGTGCCGAGCGCCGGCGGCGCGGCGCGCATCATCACCGGCTCGCTCGATCGTCCCGTGTCGTCACTCCGCTTCGCCAGCGACGGCAATGCGGTGCTCGTGCTGGTCAATGATGATCGCACCGACCTGCTCGCGCGCGTCCGTGTGAGCGACGGCGCAGTGGAGCGTCTGCTCGACGGACAGCGCAGCGTCTCCGGGTTCAGCACTCTCGCCGATGGCCGCACCGCAGTGCTGATGTCCACACCCGATCGCGCGCCGGAAGTCTTCGCCCTCGACGGAGCTGGTGCATCATCGCTACGCCGGCTCACCCACCAGAACGACTCGCTGTTCACGCATCTTCAGCTGTCGAGCGTCGAGCCCTTCACGTCGAAGAGCAAGGACGGCACGGAAGTGCACTCGCTGTTGTTCAAGCCCGTCGACGCTCAACCAGGCAAGCGGCTTCCACTCCTCCTGTACGTCCACGGCGGCCCGAACGGACAGGACTCGTATCGCTTCGACTTCGATCGCCAATTCTTCGCCGCGAATGGCTACGCGGTCCTCGGCGTCAACTATCGCGGCTCGTCCGGCCGAGGGTCGGCGTATCAGAAGGCGATCTTCGCCGACTGGGGCAACAAGGAAGTCGTCGATCTCATCGGTGCGGTCGATGAGGCCGTGCGAGTCGGCGTGGCTGATCCCGACAAGCTCGGCATCGGCGGCTGGAGCTACGGCGGTATTCTCACCGACTACACCATCGCGACGACGAATCGCTTCAAGGCGGCGGTGAGCGGAGCGGGCAGCGCGAATCAGTTGTCGATGTACGGCACGGACCAGTACATCGCGCAGTACAACATGGAGCTCGGCGAGCCGTGGAAGTCGCCGGAGACATGGATGAAGGTTTCATATCCATTCTTCCATGCGGACCGCATCAAGACGCCGACGTTGTTCATGGGCGGCCAGAGCGACTTCAACGTGCCGATCATCGGCGGCGAGCAGATGTATCAGGCGCTGCGCACGCTCGGTGTGGAAACACAGCTCGTGATTTATCCGAGCCAGTTCCACGGGATCACGATACCGAGCTACAAGATCGATCGACTCGGGCGCTATCTCGACTGGTACGATCGGCACATCAAGCCGTCGCCGGCGGTGCGGGCAGCGAGTCTGGGTTCGCCTATTCCCTGACCCGGATCTAGAGCAATCCCCGAATCCAACCACCATCCACAGGAATCGACGCGCCAGTCGTATAGCTCGCGCGCTCCGAGGCGAGAAAGGCCACCATCGCCGCGAATTCGCTTGGCTCGCCGAGACGACCCATCGGAATCTGGCCCTCCCACGCCGATCGCTCGGCCGCCGGGGTGGTGCCTCGCAGCGTCGCATTCTTCTGCGCGAGATCCTCGACGCGCTGCGTCCGCGTATAGCCAGGCATCACGTTGTTCACCGTGATGCCGAATGGAGCCACTTCGTTCGCCAGTGTGCGCGCAAAGCCCGTCACCGCGGCGCGAACGGAATTGGACAGGATCAGATTGTCCACCGGCTGCTTCACGGCGATCGACGTGACGTTGATGATGCGGCCCCAGCGACGCTCCTTCATGCCCGGCAGCACGGCGCGCGTGAGCTCGACGACGCTCACGAGATTCTGTCGCACCGCATTCTCCCACACGTCCGCGGTGTGCGCTTCGAACGGACCAGCGGGCGGACCGCCCGCGTTCGTCACGAGCACATCGACGCGTCCGAATTCCTCCAGCGCGCGCTGCGTCACGCGAGCGACACCGTCAGCTTCCGACAGATCGGCGATGACCTCGATCACCGTCACGCCAGTCTCGACGCGAATCGACTCGGCCGTCTCGTGCAACGCGTCTGCACCGCGCGCGCATATCACGAGATGCGCACCCTCGCGCGCGAGCTCTTCGGCCACCGCGCGGCCAAGCCCGCGACTCGCCGCCGCGACGAGCGCGATCTTTCCATCCAATCCGAGCTTCATGCCTGCTTCTGCTTGTGGAAGTAGTTGTCCGTACCGTCGAGCCAGTCCTGTCGCGGTGGACTGAAGATGTCGACGTCGAGCGTGTCCTCCAGCGCGCGTGCCTCGTGCGGCACGTTCGACGGCAGGTGCAGCACTTCACCAGCACGCACGATCACCTCGCGTTCACGATTGGCACCGATGAAGAAGTGGAGTGCACCCTCGAGGATGTACGTGAGCTGCTCGTTGTGATGCGAGTGCTGCGGCACCAGCGCGTCCTTCTTCAGGTACACGTGGGCGAGCATCATGTCATTGCCGGTGATGAGGCGGCGCGAGATGGCGTCGGTGACGCGCTCTTCGGGAATATCGGACCAACGAAAATGGCGAACTGATTCGGGCATCGTAGGCATGGTTGAGGGCGAAGTCGCAACGCTCAAAGCTGCATCGGTGTCGGCATTCCTGCAGCCTCTGTCGTCCCGAGCAAGCGAGACCCGCTCTTGATTCACACCGCCACAGTGCGTCTTTCTCGCGCCTCGTCCTTGCGACGCGCCACCTCCAACCCGGTCAAGCACGCCGACAGCCAGACCGCGCCCGCCGCGAGTCCGCTCACGACGTCGCTGAAGTAGCGATCGCCGAGGTAGAGTCGGCCGAAACAGATCGTGAGGATGAGCAGGATGGCGCTCACCGCGATCAGTACGTGCGTGCGATGTCCCCGCACGAGCAGGATGAGGAAGTACGCGATCATCCCGTAGCCCACCAGCGATCCCAGTGCCTGCGCGCTCGGCGTTCCCATCGCGGTTTGGAGGTCTGCCGCTGCTGCCGTGTGCCGATGTTCGAAGAATTGCTTCACCACGACGTCGATCACCGCACTTCCACCAATCGACGCGACGAAGCCGATCACGGGGAGCCAACTCCGCTCGCGACGCGCGAGCAGGAGTGCGAGCGCGACGCCAGGAATCGCCACGAAGGGCAGTCGGCCCAACTGGCTGATCAATTTCCAGAACGCCACGCGCGATGGGGTCGCCGTTTCGCTCAGTGCCGCGGCGAGCTGCAGGTCGAACTGCGGCAAGGCGTCCTGCGTGAGCAGCGACTTGGCAATGGCGCTGAAGATCACCAGCGACATGAAGCTGAGGCCCAGTCCCAGCGTCAGGTTGAGGCCGAGGTAGTCGGTCGGTGTGAAGCGACGAAAGAGGAACGTGCGTGCCGAAGGCGAGCGAGCCGCCAACCACCGCAGCGGTGGCAGCATGAGCACGCCGTGCCAGAACGTCCCCTCGGCGCGCCATGCGGCGTCGCTCTCTTCGACGAGCCACTCGCCAGCGACGGCCGCGGTGACGATCACCCCAAGTCCCACGGCGACGATGAGTGTCCCGCGGACGAGGCCGTGGCCAAACGCCGGCGGGTGTTGTCCGAAGAAATATCCGACGCCGAGGAACACCGCGGACCAGGTGGCAGCGCCGGCGGCGTTGAACACCGTGAACCGAAGGAGGCTCATGGACGACAGGCCGGCCATTGGCGAGATGAGCATCCGTGCGAACGGGACGAATCGGCCGAGGAGGACGGCCGTCGTCCCGTGACGGTCGAAGAAGCCGCGGGTGCGTTCGAGAACGGCCGGACTGACGCGTTTGGAGTGCTTGTCGAAGAAGTCGCCGCCGCGTCGGCCGGCGATGAATGCGACCGTGGTGCCCGCGGTGGACGCCACGGTAGAGACGATGAACAGCAGCGTCATCGACAGCCGCCCGTGCGCCGCGAATGCAGCCGCCGTGACGAGCGTCGTGTCCGTCGGGAAGGGGATCGCCATCCCTTCGAAAAAAATGAACGCGGCGACGATCAGGTACCCGTAGTCGGTGATGAGGCGACCGAGGTGGTTGATCATCGAGAGAGGTGCGGGCTCAGAAGAACAAATGGCGCAACGACATGCGCGCCGTGGATGCAGGAAGTGCGCTCGCCTGATTCCTGCATTCGGTCTGTACGGTCGCTAGCAATTGAACTCGAAAACAACCTACCAATGCCTGTGCTCGCCATTCGTATGCGCCGCGCCGTCGTGACCGTAGCCGCGATGGTCACATCACTCACGCCCTCACTCATGGCTCAGGTGACCACCGGCGCCGACGGGCGTACCGTCACGCCTCGCGACACTTCACATGCTGCGTCGCACAAGACGCTCTTCACGTATCGAGACGCCGCACTGGCAGCCGCCTTCGTCGGGCTGACCTTCGCCATGTTCCCGGTGGACCGGCACATCGCGGAGAGTCTCCAGGACGAGGATATCCAGAACAACAAGCTGTTCGACAACCCGGCGAGGAACGTCGAGCTGATCACGGCGCCTGGAGCCTTCATCATCGGCGGTGGACTCTATGCGTTCGGCAAGATCAGCGGCCACAAGGACGTCGCGGACCTGGGGTGGCACGGTACCGAGGCCGTCCTCATCGCCAGCGGCGTGACGAGCATCCTCAAGGGTACGCTCGGCCGCTCTCGACCGTACGTCACTGGCGACACCAACCCGCGCGACTTCTCATTCGGTCGCGGCTTCGGCGGTGGCTCGCGCGCGAAGGATGTGAAGGGGATTCTCTATGGAAATGGCGACTATCAGTCATTTCCATCGGGGCACACCAGCACCGCATTCGCCGCGGCATCTGCCGTGACGAGCGAAGCACGACGCATCTGGCCAAAGTCCGTCTGGTATGTGGCGCCCGTGATGTACGGCGGGGCGACGCTGGTCGGTCTCTCGCGAATGTACCACAACAACCACTGGGCGAGCGACGTCGCACTCG
>JBDSML010000109.1:0-5204 GCA_039915865.1 Gemmatimonadaceae bacterium
CCTCAAGCCGCTGCAGCTGTTCCTCGTCGTCAATGTGCTGTTCTTCCTCGCCGCGCCGAGGATGCCGATGTTCAACTACAGTCTCGCCAACTATCTCGAGTTCAGTCCGTACGCCGAGTCGCGCGGGGGCGGTGGCTGTGGCCGTTGTCGGGACGTTGTTGATCGGCGCGGCGGCGCACGCAGTTCTCGCTGTGCGCCGTGTGTACGAGCTGTCGGTCGCGGAGGCGTTCGGCGTCGTGACCGTGTTAGCGGGTGGGTTTGTCGGAATTCTCGTCGTGTATCGAACCCTTCTGTTCTTCACGACCTACTACACGCTGTAGATCAACGGCGGAAGCGCAACTGCTGTACGCGGATGAGCACCGAGCACATGTGATTTACGCTGATACGGCTACGATACGAGCCCCAGGAACTGCAGAATCAATGGAGAGGTTCCGTTCGGTGAAGCTGCCTGTCGACGGACTCGGTGAGGGGGCTTGCTCGAGGCACTATCCGCGTAAATCCGGCAGGCTATCCGCGTCCGTCCGCGTCAAGCACTTGTAGGTGTTGTCGCCTCGCCTAACGCAGGACGAACCCCGGATCGACAGCCGGCCGCACCGCCGCATTTCCTGCGAGCCAACCGGTCATGTACATCCACTTCGTGATCCGCGTGAGCTTCCCGTAGTCGATCGTCTTCGGCTCGTCGCGCGGCGTGTGGTAGTCGTTGTGCAGGTTGCTCGAAAAGAACAGCGCCGGCACGCTGCGCTCCGCGTATGGCACGTGGTCGCTGCGGAAGTACCAGCCTTCCGGATGCGTCGGGCGATCCCAGAGCGAATCGATGACGAACTTGCTCGTGGCGTTGTTCGCGTCGATCGCCATCTGCACCAGCGCCGTCGAGTTGCGATGCGGCGGCTGTGAGCCCATCAGCGCCGCGGTATCCGGGCTGTTGCGGCCGAGCATGTCGCCATTGAGCACGGCGACGATCTTGTCGAGCGGGACGACTGGATGCGCGACCGCATAGCGCGAGCCGAGGAGCCCCCGCTCTTCCGCGCCGTGGAAGATGAAGAGCGCCGATCGCTTGCTCGGCTGCTTCACCCAGGCGCGGGCAATGGCGAGGAGGGCAACGCTCGTGGTGGCGTTGTCGTCGGCGCCATTCCAGATGGAGTCGCCAGCGACGGTGTAGCGCACGCCGTCGTGATCCTGGTGTGAGCTGAAGAGGACGTACTCGTCACGGAGCTTCGGATCCGTGCCGCGCACTTCGCCGATGACGTTCACGGACGGGTAGTCGAAGGTCTCCGCGCGGAGCTTGATGTCGACCGGCGTGCCGTCGGTGCGCCAGTCGGCGAGTGCGTTGCGATGGACGAGCAGCACCGGCACTGGAGCCGCCTGGTTTCCGCCGCCGCCCGCGCCGCGCCCGCCCGCGCCTGCGCCGGCCGGATTGCGCGTGAAGCGCGGCACGCCACCGACCACATCGTACGTCCCGCGCGACTGCACCTTCGCGACCCCATCGAAGGCGATCTCGGCGATCGAATCGGCGACGATGACGACACCCGCGGCACCGCGACGCGTGAGCGCACTGCTCATCGCCGCTATCGCCGGGCGGGTGTAGTTGTATTCATAGGTGTTGGTCGTCGAGCGAATCGCCGCGGGTGCGGGGGCGACCAAGGTGGCGACGGCGATGCGACCGCGCACGTCGATCGTGGTGTCGCGCGCGTCGCCGACGAAGAGGGTCGTCCCGGTGAGGTCGACGGCCGTGTTCGTCGCTGGAGTGATGTCGGTCCACAGCGCGAGCGTGCGGCCGCTGAGTTTTATGGAGCTCGACGTCGTCGAGATCCGCGAACGGCGCATGTTCCACCACTGGAACCAGCTCCCCATGTCGCCCTTTGGCATGAGCCCGATCTTCCGCATCTCCTCGGCCGACCACATCGACGCGCGCATCTCGTCGAGGGTGCCGGCTTCACGGCCGCGCATGTCGTCGCCGGCCATGATGTAGAGGTCGCGCTTGATGTCCTGTTCGCGGATCGCCTTGATGGCGGCCGGCGGCTTCACGGCGGAGGTCTTTGTGGCCTGTGCGCCAAGTGGCGCTGCGAGCAGGAGTAGCGCAAAGCGTGATACGTGCAGCCGCATGTGTCATCCAGTAGGAGGTATCGATCCGGTCTGCGCTCAACTTACGGCACGACCGTCCATATGACTATTCGCTGCTTGACAAGGAAGCAAAGACACTGTTCCGCCGGCTACATGTCGGAGATCCCGAGTCGACGAGACCGTAGCTTTCTTCTCCTTCAGGCCGTCATGGCGGCGCGGTCGTCGAATCGAACGCCAGCTTCACGTTGATGAACTGTCGCACGCGAACGCCGGCCAATTCGGCCGGTCGAAAGCGCCAAGTCGCCACGTGCGCGCGCGACGCGGCGGCGATCGCAGTTGGCGTGCGATCGAAGAGCGAGATGGACTGCGGTTCGACGCGTCCCATCGTGTCCACGATGAAGCGCACGACGACGTCGGCGGCCTGCCGCTTAGCGGCGGGGAGAGCCTCGGGGAATGGCAGCCTCGTCGTAGCGTTCTGCGCAACCGCGCGACAGGAAACGTCGTCTGCCTCATACGCTCTGGCGAGCGTCGGCGGTGTTGGCACTGATGACGAACGCAGTGCGAGCTCGGCGGCGCGCTCGATGTCCCACGCGATCATGAGCAGCGACTGTCCGTCCACGTTGTAACCACGGGAGAGGCCGGCGCAGTCTTCCAGTGCGACCCACACCTTTGGATATCCGAGGGAGTCGGTCACTCGCGTGGTGAGGCGCACCGTGCCTCGGCCGAGCGCGGGGATGAACACGCTGGACTCACCGTCATCGCTATTCATGCTCCGCAGACTCAAGACGTCGCGCACGCGCGTGACCCAGCGCTGCGCGTCTGCGGCGCGCGCGAACAGGTGCGTCGTCGGCTGGGCTTGCGATCGCCACGCCGACGCAGGCGGCGTCAACATGACCCACCCGTCGCTGCGCGCCTCGATGATCGTCGCCTCCGTGCGCTCCGGTGCGAACTGCGCGACGAACGTGCGCACGACGTGCGGCGCGACCGCTGACGTGATTGGCGCACTCGCGAGCGTCACCGGACCAATGTCGCCGCATGTCGACGGAAGATTGCCGGTCGCATCGAGCCCTTCCGCAGGCGCCTGCGCGCGCGAGTCGGAAGTACCTGTCGGAGACTCCCCCCACCAGCGCCCCGTCGTCGGCCTGCCGAGCACGCGGACCCATGAGTTGAGGCGCGTTTGAGGCGGAATCGACGCAACGCAGCGCCGAACCTTCGCCGCAGTCTCCTCCGTCGAGTAGTGGTACAGTGCAACTCTCTGTTGGGGAAAGTGAGGGGGAATGGCCGCGACGCCGGCTGCCGGATACTGCTGGACGCGCACCCCAGGTTGCGACAGCACGAACTCGTGCAGCGCATCGCAAAGTCGAGGGTCGCCCGACTGCCGATGACACGTCAGCGAGATGCTCGCGCTCGGCACACGCCACTGGACCGTCTGGTCGGCGTCAACGATCGTGGTGTGCACCGGGACGAGCGCGAGCGATGAATCCGTCACGTTCAGCGCGATGACATTCGTATCGCCGCGGAGGTCGACGAGGATGGTGTGGTGTCCGGGCCCGTAGGGAAACCAGTAGCTCGAGCCACGAAGCCCCGTTGGGGTGGGGCAGTACCCAGCAGGCGGAACGCCAGCGACGTAGATGGACAGCGTGTCGCCATGCTTCCGCAGGCGCCAATCGCCACCATATCCCGGGCAGTGCGGCGCGTTCGGCACAGACATCGACAGCGTGATTCCCTGCTCTCTACCGTTGAAGCCCTCCAGATCGGCAACGGACATCCGAAGCGTACGTGGCTTCACGAGACGGGAGGAACGCGATTCCAGTATCGCGGAGTCGATGGCGATCGCCAGAGATATATCCGGCGACTGTACGCGGAACGAAACGACGTTCGTGTCCGGCCAATTGAACCTGAGCGACAACGGCATCTCGCGGCCACGAAAGCCCGCAGTGATGACGTATGTCCTGCTTCCCGGATAGCTGAAACGTCCCGGCCGCTGTTGTGGCATCCGTGCACGTAGCTCGGCGACGATGCTCGCCAGCGTAGCGTCGTCGAGCCCGTGTTCCACGACGGGCGACATCGCGTGCAGCATCTCCGGCAACTCGTCGCGCAACCGTGCGTAGTGCGGATTGATAGTGTCGCGCGGAAAGCCCCGCTGCGCCGAGGCTGCTCCACTTCCGCCGACAACGGCAAGCAAAAGAAGAAGAGCGGCGATGCGAAGGCGGATTCGTGGTCGAGCGCGTCTGTCGTGTGGCGGCATCCTTGGTTCAAACTGGCCTGCTGACGTCGCGGGTCGCTCGCTCTATGGGGAGTTCCACTGAAGCGGTTTCGCTTCGAACAGTATCGGCCGTTGCGTCACGATACGTGATCTCGGCCGGCGCATCGACGCACACCGTCTGACTCTCGGAATGCCTGGAAGGAAGCAGCGACCGACGCTAGCCTCAGCCCGGCGGGCAGTCCATCTTAGCTCCGGCCTGCAAATCCCCACCCTGACTGCTCCAGGAGCCAGCGATGTCGACCAACCGGCGCACCTTCCTCAAATGGGCCGCCACGCTCGGCAGCGCACTCGGCCTGGCTCCGTTGGGCTCGCGTCTCGACGCGGCGAGCCTGTCACCGACGCCGAAGCTGAAACGGCGAGACGTCGGGCGCCCGCCCGCCTCGCTCAACATCCTCATCCTCGGCGGAACGGGCTTCACGGGCCCGGAGCAGGTGGACTATGCCATCGCGCGCGGCCATCGCGTGACACTGTTCAATCGCGGCAAGACCCGTCCTGGCGTCTTCAAGGGCAAGGTGGCCGAGGAGCTCGTCGGCGACCTGAATGGCGACACGTCAGCGCTCGAGGGCAAGACGTTCGACGTCGTGATCGACAATCCGACGACCTACCCGGCGTGGGTGCGGAACGCGGCGAAGTATCTCAAGGGGAACACGAAGCACTACATGTTCATCTCGACCACGTCGGTCTACAGCGACCAGAGCGTGGTCGGCATCAATGAGCAGAGTCCGACCACGCCGATGCCCGCCGACCTGGATCCGTACACGCTCGTGCCGGCGCATGCGGGGCAGTACTACGGCGCATTGAAGACGCGCGCCGAGCAGGAAGTCGAGATGCACTATCCGGGGATCAACACGGTGATTCGTCCGTGCCTGATCGTGGG
>JBDSML010000116.1:0-14177 GCA_039915865.1 Gemmatimonadaceae bacterium
TTGATGCCCTGCATGTAGCGCAGCTGCGGCGTCGTGAGGCGCTTGCCGTCGTTCGTCACGATCACGACGTTCCCGAACCCTTCGAGCATCTGCTGCCGGATGTTGTACTTGCCGCGATCGGCGCTCATCACGCCGTCCTTGGCGCCGGTGGACGTGTTGAACGTGCTCCGCACCTTGCGCAGGTCGAAGCGCGTGTTCTCATCGAAGATGTACGCCGTATCGGCAAACAGCTCGCCGCGCTGCACGCCCTTGTCGGTGAGCAGGAAGTGCACATTGAACATCACCTGCTCCGCGCTATCCGCGAGCGACTGCTTCGCGCCGACCGGTGGCGCCGCGCCCTTCTCGTTGCAGCCGGCGACGGCGACGATCGCGATCATTGCAACCACGAGTCCGAGGCGCATCAGGCGACCCGCGCGCGAAGGAGGTCGTGCAGATGCACGACGCCGACGAGACGCTCGTTCGCATCGAGCACGGGCATCGCCATGATACCGAACGACTCCATGCGGAAGGCGACGGCGCTCGCGAGCTCGCCTGATGCGGCGCCGCGCGGCGTCCGCGTCATGATGCGCTCCACCGGTTGCGACAGGACGTCCATCTCGTGTTCCATCAATCGCGTCAGGTCTCCCGCCGTGAGTACGCCATACAATCTCCGTTCGTCATCGGCCACGAGGACGATGCCACGCTGCTCCGCCAACACGACGACTGCCTGCCTGAGCGTGCTGCCGGGCGGCAACAGGGGTAGCGGATCCACCAACATGATCTCGTCGACACGCGTCACGAGACGACGACCGAGCGCGCCCCCAGGATGCAAACGCGCAAAATCCTCGCGACGAAACCCCTTGTGCTCGAGCAGCGCCACGGCCAACGCATCGCCTAAGGCGAGTGCCGCCGTGGTGCTCGTCGTGGGCGCGAGATCGTGCGGGCACGCCTCTTCGCGCACCCACGCATCGAGCGCCACATCGCACAGCCGCGCCAACGCCGAGTCCATCTCCCCCGTTATCGCGACGGTCCGTACACCCAGCCCCTGCAGATGTTCGAGCAGCCCGAGCAACTCGTCCGATTCGCCCGACTTGGAGAGCAGAATCGCGACGTCTTCCGTGCCGACGATCCCGAGGTCGCCATGGACGCTGTCCATTGGGTGCAGGAAGATCGCCGGAGTGCCAGTCGACGTCAGTGTCGCGGCGATCTTCCGCCCGATCAGGCCGGACTTGCCCACCCCTGTCACGATTACGCGGCCCGACGACTTCGCGATCATCGTCACGGCGTCGGCGAAGCTCTGGCCGAGTCGCTCCTCGACCATGCCAAGCGCTTCGCGCTCGAGACGGACGACGGTCTTGCCGCGTTCGATGATCTGCTCGGACGTCACGAGGTGGGCTCCGCCATGGAAAGCGACCGCTCTTCCACGTAGCGCTGCGTTACCGCGTCCCACTCGCCGCGCGACTTGAGCAACGCCTCGGCAAATTCGCGCACCGCGCCCCGTCCCCCCTCTCGCTTCAATTGAAACGTGCAGACGTCCTTCACCTCGGGCGCCGCGTTCCCGACGGCCACCGGCAGTCCAACGAGCCGCAGCACCGCCATATCCGGGAAGTCGTCACCGATGAAGGCGGCTTCGGACGGCTTGATGCCATGCTTGTCCAGCATGCGGAGAAACGCGGGCAGCTTCATCGCATTCGCGTCCTGCGCGAGGTCCTCGATGTTCAACTCCAGCGCACGCAGGCGAACGCTCTCGGACACACGGCCCGTGATGATCGCGACGCGCAGCCCGGCCTTCTGCATCAGGTAGATGCCGAGACCGTCCTGGATATCGTAGCGCTTGAATTCCATCGCCTTGCCGTCGACGGCGCCGAGGTACACGCCGCCGTCAGTGAGCACACCGTCCACATCGAGGACGACGAGCCGAATGGCGTGGGCAAGATCTGCGTTGATCATGCGCGCGCCGTCTCCCACACGCGCACGGCGCGAAGAATCAACTCGTCCAACTTGTCGAGCGGAATCATGTTCGGCCCGTCACTCGGCGCATGCGTTGGATCGGGATGCGTCTCCATGAAGAGGCCGTCGACGCCGACGGCGCACGCGGCCATGGTGAGCGGCGGAATGAACTCGCGCGCCCCTCCGCTCGTGCCGCCTTCGCCACGACCGGGCTGCTGCACGCTGTGCGTCGCGTCGAAGATCACCGGTGCGTCGCACGCGGCGCGCATGCGAGGCATGGCGCGATAGTCGACGACGAGATCGCCGTAGCCGAAGAAGGTGCCGCGCTCGGTCGCCGCGACCTCAGCGTCGCCCGTGTGTCCAGCCTCGCGATAGCCCTCGCGAACTTTCGCCAAGGCACCACGCATGCCTTCGGGGTGCATCCACTGTCCCTTCTTGACGTTCACCGGCTTGCCCGTGGCACCGGCAGCCACGAGAAGATCCGTCTGGCGCGAGAGAAAGGCCGGGATCTGCAACACATCGGCAACCTGCCCCGCCGCGGCGCACTGGTCGGGCAGGTGCACATCGGTGAGAATGGGTAGGCCGGTCGCCGTGCGCACGCGATCGAGCGCGGCGAGCCCTTCGTCGAGACCGGGGCCACGGAAGGCGCCGGCATTCGAGCGGTTGGCCTTGTCGAAGCTCGCCTTGAAGATGATGCCGCCCGGCACGCGCTCAGCGAGGCGCGCGAGATGCTCGCCGACGCGGAGGTTGAGCGCGTCGTCCTCGAGCACACACGGACCCGCGATGAGGAACAGCGCGTCGCGGCGAAAGCGGACAGCGGTCACGAATGCGCCGGCGCGGCGATCGACGATTCGGTGCGTCCCCCAAGCTTGCGCTGCTTTGCCGCGACGGACGCCGCGACGAAGCCGGCAAACAACGGATGTGGGCGCGTGGGACGCGACTGCAACTCGGGATGGAACTGGCAGCCGATGAAGAACGGATGCGCCGGGAACTCGATAATCTCCACGAGCTGGCCATCGGGCGAGAGGCCGCTGAGGCGAAGTCCATGCTCGACGAACATGTCGCGGTACTGGTTCGCGACCTCGTAGCGATGGCGGTGACGCTCGCTCACCTCGGCGACACCGTAGACTTCCGCGGCGCGCGAACCGCGCGTCAGTCGGCACGGATACGCGCCGAGCCGCATGGTACCGCCCATGTCGGTGACGTGCTGCTGCGATTCCATGAGCGCGATCACCGCGTTATCGCATTCGGGCGCGAACTCCGACGAGTGACTGTCGTCGAGACCGCAGACGTTGCGCGCGAACTCGATGATCGCCGTCTGCATGCCGAGGCAGATGCCGAAGAAGGGCACGGCGTTCTCACGCGACGCGCGAATGGCTTCCACCATGCCTTCCACACCGCGCACGCCGAAGCCGCCCGGCACGAGGAGGCCGTCGTGCTGCGCGAGGATGTCGCGCGCCGTTGCCGCGTCCGTAAAGCTGTCGCTCGACGTCCATGAGATGTCGACGCCGACCTCGTTCGCGATGCCACCGTGAATGAGGGCTTCCTGCACGCTCTTGTAGCTGTCCACGAAGTCGGTGTACTTGCCGACGACGGCGATCCGCACGCGATCGCGCGGCGCGACGACGTGCTGCACCATCTCGCGCCACGGTGCGAGCTCCGGCGCGGGCCGCTCGATGCCGAACTTCTGCAGTACCTTGTCGTCGAATCCCTGCTCCTTGAACTTCAGCGGGATCTGGTAGATGGACTTCACGTCCGGCGACTCGATCACCGCGCCGAATTCCACGTTGCAGAACAGCGCGATCTTGCGCTTGATCTCGTCGGACAGCGGACGCTCGGTACGCACGACGAGAATGTCGGGCTGGATTCCGAGCTGCATGAGCTCGCGCACGGAATGCTGCGTCGGCTTGGTCTTGAGCTCACCGGCCGCGGCGATGTACGGGATGAGCGTGAGATGCACGAAGATCGCATTCTCGCGCCCCACATCGTGACGGAACTGGCGAATGGCCTCGAGGAACGGCTGCGACTCGATGTCGCCCACCGTGCCGCCGATCTCGACGATGACGATGTCGTTCTCGGGTGCCACGCGCCGCATGGCACTCTTGATCTCGTCCGTGATGTGCGGGATCACCTGGACCGTGGAGCCGAGATATTCGCCCCGCCGTTCCTTGGTGATGACATTGAGATAGATGCGCCCCGTGGTCACGTTGTTTGCCTGCGACAGCGACCGGTCGATGAAGCGCTCGTAGTGGCCGAGATCCATGTCGGTTTCGGCGCCGTCGTCGGTGACGAAGACTTCGCCGTGCTGGAACGGCGACATCGTGCCGGGATCGACGTTGAGGTACGGGTCGAACTTCATCATCGTCACGCGCAGCCCGCGCTCGACGAGGAGCCGTCCGAGCGATGCGGCCGCGATGCCCTTGCCGAGTGACGAGACGACCCCGCCGGTGACGAAGATGAATTTCGTCGTGTGCTGCCGAGTGTTGGTCTGCATCAGCTCTCGTTCACGGTGAAGGTCAGCCATTCGATATTCGCACGTTCCAGGTCTGTTTCGGTATCGATGCCAGCGCGCAGCGGTCCCTTCACCACGGCTACGCCCATCTTCATGCCGGCGGCGAGGGGACGCAGTTGTTCCAGTCGTTCGATCTGTTCCAGCGGGTGCGCCGGCAGTGCCACCCAATGGGCGAGCGAGTCCGGCGTGTACGCGTAGACGCCAACGTGATGCAGCACCCGTGCATCGCGCGCGACGACGTCCTGTTCATCGCGCAGAAACGGGATCGGCGCGCGGGAAAAATACATCGCTGCGCCGTCGTCGGCTTGGACGACCTTGACGACGTCGGGGCGTGTCAGCATGTCAGGCGACGCGAGCACCGCGGCAGTGCCGAGCGGGTGATGTCCGCCGGTGACCTGCTTCAGGGCGCCGCGCACCGCAGTCGCCGAGACGAATGGCTCGTCGCCCTGGACATTGAGAATCGCGTCGAAGTCGCGGTAACCGGGGAGCCGCACGACCTCGGCGACACGATCGGTGCCGGAGGGATGCGCGGGGGAGGTCATCACGGATTCGCCGCCGGCCTCGCGCACGCGCTGCGCGATCTCGTCGCTATCGGTGGCGACGACGATGCGGTCGGCGACACGGAGCGCGGTGACGCGCTCGAGCACCCTGACGATGATGGGGACGCCGGCGAGGAGACGAAGGGGCTTTCGGGGGAGCCGTGTTGCGCCCAGTCGTGCTGGGATGACGGCGAGCGTCTTCACTCGGGGCGGGGCCGGGATGCAACTTTCACGCCAAGGAAGTTACCCCTCGGTAGGCCGTAGCGCTAGGGAGGAATTTGCTCTTGCTGCGCCCTACTTCGAGAGCGAGATCCCGATGCCGAAGTTCGAGCCGCGGCCGTTGGAGACGTCCCTCGTGTAATCGATGCGCAGCGCACTCAGCCCAAGCCCGATGCCGATCTCCTGCTCGAGGCTCGGGAGGGTCTTCACGCCGGCCGAACCCATGATATGTCGCAGCGTCACCATTGGCGAACCGATGAACGGCAGAACGACGGACTCGATCGGGATGGCGTAGCGGCTCTCGAAGTAGAAGAGCTTCGTGCCGCCCAACTCCAGGAGGTCGAGCACCGGGAGCGTGCCACTCCCACCGAGGTAGGCGTAGCGCGCCTTGGGCACGCTGTCGCCGATCACCGCGACGGCGTGCGAGCGAAAGTACAGGTGCTGCGTCTTGAACGTCGGGAAGTCGAGACGACCGTCGAAAGTGAGCTGCGTGAAATTCTTCGTGCCCGTAACAGTCGTGAAGCTCTGTTCGACGCCGACGCGAACGCGACTGATCACCGTACCCGCCGTGTCGTGCAGTTGCGCGCCAATCAGCCCTGAACCGATCGAGCCTTCCTCGACGAGTGGATTCGGCCGACGGATGTGCTCGAACTCCGGATCCTTGTGGCCGGTGACGCTGTAGACGTTGCCCGTCGCGCTGATGGGACTGACCTTCTCGTAGCGGCCACCGATGAACGGCTCGAACGCGATGCCCGCACGTTCGATGAGCCCGAACACCCGCCCCTCACCGATTTTCGAGCGGAAGTAATTCCGCGTGTCGTTGCCGGCAAAGAAGGTCGTCGCGGAGTTCACGAGATCGGAGTAGTTCCACTTCTCGTTCGAGCGGGTATCGATGCCGGCGAAGCCGACGAAGCGTACGGCCCGATCCGGTGCCAGGCGCACCTCGACCCCAGGGTCGAACTTGCCGAGCCGGCTCCGGTACGTGACCGACGCCTGGGCCTCGAGCATGTGGTCCGCCGCGGTGAGCAGTACGCCCACCGGCAACGACAGTCCGTCAACTCGATCGTAGCTCGGTATCAACACGCCCCCAAATCCGGCGGGCTGCAGCAGCGGATACGTATGGGTCACGGGCAGCGGGCGAAAGTCGAACGCATAGCGCCCCGACTGTGCGGCGACGTCGTACCTGTCGTCCGGGTAGCTCTCGATGCGGCCGCCGACCTTGCCGAGTGTCGTACTCGCGACGGTGCCGCCGATGGCGACGGCGTGACCGGTGACGTTCACGCCGGGACGGAGGTACAGGTTCGCGTTCACCACGACCACGTTGCCCTGCACCGTGCTCGCCAGGTACGTATCGCGTCCCACGACGAGCAGCGTCGACGTGATGGTGCTGTCCCGCGGGAGCTCCAATTTGCCCGTGCCGGCGATGACGACGTGCTTCTGCGCCGCCGCCTCGCGAATGAACGCGCCGGAATTCCGCTCGGCGCCTCGTCCGACGGTCACATCCTGGGCGCCGAGCAGCGCCGGCGCCACGAGTGCGACCACCATCCCTGTGCGCCTCACGCGGTCACGATGTCGAGAAAGTTGCGTAGCAGCTGCTTGCCGTTCGGTGTTAGCACGGATTCCGGATGAAACTGGACTCCCCATACGGGGTGCGTCTCGTGGCGAAGCGCGTGTATCTCCGTTGGATCGTCCACGGAAGTGGCGACGACCTGCAGCCCCGGGGGCAGCGACGAGCGTTCGACGATGAGCGAGTGATAGCGCCCCACCTCGAGAGGCGACGGCAGTCCGGCAAACAGCCCGTTCCCATCGTGTGCGATGCGCGACGTCTTGCCATGCACGGCTCGGGCCGCTCGCACGACGCGCCCGCCATACGCTTCACCAATCGCCTGGTGACCGAGACAGACGCCGAGGATCGGAATGTGGTCGCCGAGGGCGCGGATGGCCTCGACGGTGATGCCCGCCTGCGCCGGCGCACATGGGCCGGGCGACAGCACCATTGCCGACGGTGCCATCGCGTCGATCTCGTCGATCGTGATGGCGTCGTTGCGATGCACGATGACTTCCGCACCGAGCTCGCCGAGGTACTGCACGAGGTTGTACGTGAAGGAGTCGTAGTTGTCGATGACGAGCAACATCGGCAGAAGTCCGGCGGAGGTCGGTAGCTAGCCTCGTGGATGATAACTCTTATGCACCTGTCGCAGATACTCCCGGTCGACGTGCGTGTAGATCTGCGTGGTGGCGATGTCGACGTGGCCGAGCATCTCCTGGACGGCGCGGAGGTCGGCGCCCCCCTCGAGCAGGTGCGTCGCAAACGAATGACGCAGCGTATGGGGCGACACGTGCTTCGTGATCCCTGCCCGGTCGACGTGGCCGCGGAGAATCTTCCACGCACCCATGCGCGTGAGCGGCTTTCCCCGCGCGTTGAGAAAGAGAATGCCCTTCCCTTCACCCTTCTCGAGCCGCGGACGCTGTTCGCGGATATAGACCGCCAGCGCACCGATGGCCGACCGTCCGATGGGAACGAGTCGCTCCTTGCTCCCCTTGCCGAAGACGCGCACGAGCCCGTCCTCGAGCAGCAGGTCGCGCAGGCCAAGCGTGATCCACTCCGACACCCGCAGGCCGGCGCCATACGCCAGCTCGAGCATCGCACGGTCGCGGAACACCAGCTTGTCGTCGAGCGTCGGTGCGGCCAGCAAGGTCTGCACTTCCTCGACGGTGAGTACCTCGGGCAGGCTGCGCCACCGCTTTGGTGTCTCCAGGCGCTCGCTCGGATCGCGCACGACGATTCCGTCGCCGGTCAGAAAGCGGAAGTACGTGCGAATCGCGGAGACGTTGCGCCGGATCGACGCCGGCGCGAGACCGAGATCCTTGAGGTGATACACGTACTCGCGCATCACTTTCGCCGTGATGTCCACCGGCGCGGAGATCCCCTTCGACTCGGCGTATTCCGCGAAGCGAGCGAGGTCACGCTGGTACGCCTCGATCGTGCGCGGTGAGAGTCCCTGCTCGAGCGTGACGTAGTCGGAAAAGCGCGCGAGCAGGAAGCCGCGGGCTCGGCGCTCGTCGTCGCTCATGCGCGTTGGTGACGGCGACGCCGGAGGAACCAGACCAGCCCGAGGACGGCGAGCAGGGCCGCCGCCACGAGCGCCACGATGGTGCCCGATTCCTTCACGACCGTCATCAGCTGGGAGAACTCCGCGTCGGCGTGGAACGCCACGTAGCTGATGATGCCATACCAGGCCGCCGACGCAATCGCCATCGCGCCAATGGCGGTCAGCGGCGGGACCTTGAGTGCGCCGGCGAAGGGCGGCACGAGCGCGCGCACGCCCGGAATGAGCCGGCTCACGATGAGTGTCGCGATCCCGTACTTGCCGTACATCGTCTCGAGACGCTTTTCATTGCGCGCATTGCCCAAGGCGGGAAATCGCTTGTGCATCCACCCGGCCCCGTGTCGACGGCCGACGAAATACATCGCCGCCGCACCGCCGACATTCCCGATCCAGGTCGCGAGGAATGCGCCCATCACACTTCCCTCCCCCCGCGCCGCGAGCCAGCTGCCCAGCGCGACGATCGAATCGGCGGGAATGGGCGGAAAGACATTTTCGATGGCTGCGGCGACCGTCATGATCGGATAGAGGACCGCCAGGGGCAGCCCTGTGAGCCACGCGATGAGGCCACTCATGCGCTATTCGGCGATGATCGTCGCGGTAGCCATGCAGGCGATGCCTTCGCCGCGGCCGACGAAGCCCATCAACTCGTTCGTCTTGCCCTTGATGCTCACGTCCTCGCGGGCAATGCCGAGGGCACCGGCGATGCGGTCGCGCATCGCTTCGCGGTGCGGGGCGATCCTCGGCGTCTCCGCAATCACGACGACGTCCACCTGCGCCACTCGCCATCCGTGGGTCGCGAGGCGTCTTGCTGCGAGGGACAGCATCTCGATGGAATCGCGGCCCGCGTTTGCCGCATCGGTATCGGCGAACATCTCACCGATATCTCCCAGCGCCGCTGCGCCAAGTATCGCATCAGTGACCGCATGGGCGATGGCGTCGCCGTCGGAATGGCCGTGAAGGTGGGCGTCGCTCGGGATGCGAACGCCCCCCAGGGTAAGCGGGCCACCTGGCGCGAATCGGTGCGAGTCGTAGCCGATTCCACTTCGGACTGCCAGGCGACGATCGGCAGTCACGCCGCGGCTTCCGCCAGTGGCGCGATGATCGAGTAGTCCTGACGACGCCGTGCTGGCGTGAACCCCGCATCGCGAATCAGGTGCTCCATCTCGGCGATGGATGTCCGATGCGTGGTGTTCGCCGCGGAGACGACGTTCTCCTCGATCATGAGCGAGCCGAAGTCGTTGCAGCCGAAGCGCAGTGCCGTCTGCCCGATCTTCATGCCCATCGTCACCCAACTGGACTGGAGGTTGGGCACGTTGGGAAGCGCGATGCGCGCGATGGCCACCGTGCGCAGGTAGTCGAGCGCGTCGGTCTTCTGCATGTGTGACATCGTCGGCGTGTTCTCCGGCTGGAGCGGCCAGCAGATGAACGCCGTGAAGCCACCAGTGCGGGCCTGCACTTCCTTCACGCGCGCGAGGTGCTCGAGGCGCTCGGCGAGCGTCTCACCGATGCCGTACATCATGGTGACGGAGGTCTTCATGCCCTCCTGGTGCGCGATCTCCATGATCTCGAGCCAGCGATCCGCGCCGGCCTTCTTTTTTGCGACCTGATCGCGCACGCGCTGCACGAGGATCTCACCGCCGCCGCCGGGAATCGAGTCGAGTCCCGCCTTCTGCAGCTCGCGAATCACCTCACGCGCGTCCATACGATAGAGCTTCGCCCAGAAGTCCACTTCGCTCGGGCTGAAGCCGTGGATGTGGATGGGATGGTAGGTCTTGATGTACCGCAGCAGGTCCAGATACCACTCGAACGGGATGTACGGATTGTGCCCGCCCTGCATGAGGATCTGCACGCCGCCGAGCGCCTTGGTCTCGTCGATCTTGGCGCCGATCTGTTCGTACGAGAGCGTCCAGCCTTCAGCGTCCTTCGGACGACGATAGAACGCGCAGAAGCCGCAGTCGGCGACGCAGACGTTCGTGTAGTTGATGTTGCGGTCGACGATGTACGTGACCGTGTTGCCGGGATGCAACTCCTGGCGGACACGGTCTGCCTCTGCGCCGAGCTCCAGAAGTGGGGCGTTCTCGTAGAAGTCGAGGAGGTCACGCATGAGCGGCTACCGAGTGGGAACGGTGGATCCCGCTTCGCTCGTGCGGGATGACATACGATAGCAACAAATCGGTGCAGGACGCTTTTGCTCTACCGAACAGCCCAACGACGGAACGCAGAAAAACGCTGGCTGCGCTATCGCTGAAGGACGCTGAGACTGCAGTAACTGCGTTCATCTGCGTTCGCGCAGCCTGCGCCGCGCGCGCAGCGCGCACTGCGTTCCGTAGTTCTGTCGTCAGGAAGATCCGTAGTGCCGTCGTCCGCATCATCATGCTGCCGGCAGGAATGCGAGCGATCCATTCGGCACTCGACCGCTCGCGGCAAGCTTGCCGAAGAACGCGGTGAGCCCTGCGAGGTGCTCGTAGCGCAGCCCGTAGTCGAGGCCCGAGAGATACTCCAGCGCCTTGGGCCGAGGAACGCCATTGGCGTCCGCTGCCTGCGCCGCGAGCTCGTCGAGATGATCGAGGCCCCAGTCGCGCGACTGGATAAGCTGCGCATGCACGGCGAGCGACCCAGCGACTGGCGAGGTGCGCTGCGCGACCCAGACGGCAAAGACAAACGGCAAACCCGTCCAGTCCTTCCACACGGAGCCGAGATCGTAGACGAACGGGTAGTCGGCAGCGAGCTCGCTGGCGCCCGACGTGAGCATGAGCGCGGCGTCGCCGATGATGAGCCGTGCGTCGTGCGGTTCAGTGCCGACGCGAACGAGGTCCGGGATCTCGGCGTCAGACGGAATGAAGGTCGGCTCGGTGCGCCAGACTTCCTCGAACATCAGCCGAAGCAGCGCGACACTCGTCATCGAGCTGCGGCTGACGAGCACGCGTCCGCCGCCGAGCGATTCCGCGGGGCGACGCGAGAAGAGCATGACGCTGCGCACGGGGCCGTCGCAGGAAATCGCGAGATCGGGGAGCAGGAGATACCGTGCGGCATCCCGCGCGTACTCGACCGCCGAGATGACGCTGACATCGAGCGTGCCGGCGGCCATCGCGTGATTGAGCTTCGTGGGCACGCCGTCGACGAGCTGCGCGTCGAGCGACACGATGCGACGGTCGATCGCGCCGTAGACCGGATAGCAGTTGATGTACGGAATTCGCCCGACGCGCATTGCTATGCCGCCTCGGCGCGCGTCGGCTCGTCGAAGACGCGCAGCACGTTGTAGAACGAATCGCGCTCGGCGGGCGTCTTCTTCGCACCGCGGATGATGCGAATCAGCTCGTCGAGGGTCATTCCCTGCGCCGTGTGTGCACCAGCTTCGTGGTAGATCTTCTCGCGGACGACCGTTCCCTCGAGGTCGTTCACGCCGAAGCTGAGCGACAGCTGCGAGATGGCCGGCGTGACCATGATCCAGTGCGACTTCACATGCGTGAAGTTGTCGAGGAACAGCCGGCCGACAGCGAGATTCTTCAGGTCGTCGAAGCCGGTAGTCGCCGTGCCCGTGCGTCCGAGCTCGACACCGAGCTCGTTGTTGTCCGGATGATAGGCGAGCGGAATGTATGCGAGGAAACCGCCCGTCTCGTCCTGAAGATCGCGCAGCATGCCGAGGTGATTGATGCGGTCCTCGTACGTCTCGACGTGACCGTAGAGCATCGTGCAGTTGGTGCGGATGCCCAGCTCGTGCGCGATGCGGTGGACGTCGATGTACTCCTCGCCGGAGAGCTTGCGATCGGCGATCGTCGCGCGCACGCCCGGACTGAACACCTCGGCGCCGCCACCAGGCATCGTGTCGAGGCCAGCCTCGCGCAGTCGTACGAGAACGTCCTTCACTGACATCTTGTCGATGCGCGCGATGTGCGCGATCTCGACCGCCGTGAGCGCCTTGATGTGGACCTGCGGGTGCCGCTCCTTGAGGCCGCGGAACATCTCCTCGTAGTACGTGATGCCGGTCTGCATGTCGAGACCGCCTACAATGTGGAACTCGCGCGTCATGTTCGCGTCGACCTTGGCCGCCTCTTCCCACACCTGCTCCATCGTGTAGCGATAGGCGCCCGACTCCTTGGGCAGCCGTGCGTACGAGCAGAAGACACAGGTCTTCCGCAGGATGCAGATGTTCGTGGGATTGATGTGCTGATTCGCGGCAAAGGTGACGGTGTCACCGTTGCGGGCGCGATTGGCCGCATCGGCCATCATGCCAAGGCCCAGCAGGTCGGGAGTGTGAAAGAGTGCGGCGCCGTCGGCATGCGTCAGGCGCTCGCCCGCGAGGACCTTGTCGGCGATGGGACGCAGCGCCGGATCGGTCACACGCGAGCGGTCGAACGAGACAGCGGAAGCCACGAGTCTACTCCTTGAAGCGCTTGACGGCGATGGAGACGTTGTGACCGCCGAAACCGGCGCTGTTGCTGATGATGGCGCGGACGTCGCGCTGTCTGGCGGTGTTCGGCGTGAAGTCGAGATCGCCGCACTCCGGATCTGGCGTCGCGTAATTAATCGTCGGCGGAATGACCGAGTCGCGCATGGCCAACGTCGACGCGATGAACTCCACTCCACCGGCGGCGCCGAGCATGTGCCCGGTCATCGACTTGGTGGACGAGATGCTGATGTCCTTCGCGTGCTCACCAAAGACGAGGGCAATCGCCTTCGCCTCATTAGAGTCGTTGAGCGGCGTGGAAGTTCCATGCGCGTTGACGTAGTCGATGTCCGCCGCCGTGAGACCGGCATCCTGCATGGCGCCGCGCATCGCACGCTGCAGTCCCTCGTGCTGCGGGAGCTGGCCCGTGAGGTGGTAGGCGTCGCCGGTGGCGCGGTAGCCGGCCAGCTCGCCGTAGATCTTCGCACCACGCCTGAGCGCGTGCTCGAGCTCTTCCAGAATCACGATGCCGGCGCCTTCGCCCATGACGAAGCCGTCGCGATCCTTGTCGAACGGGCGTGAGGCCGTCTCGGGACTGTCGTTGCGCGTCGAGAGCGCGGTCATGTTGGCGAAGCCACCAATCGACATCGCCGTGACGGCCGCTTCGGACCCGCCGCAGATCATGATGTCGGCGTCGCCGTACTGGATGGTGCGGAACGCGTCGCCGATGGCGTGCGCGCTCGTCGAGCACGCGGACACGGTGGCGTAGTTGGGGCCGCGCGCGTTGAAGCGCATGGACACCACGCCCGCCGCGATATCCGCGATGAACATCGGGATGAAGAACGGGCTGATCTTGCTCGGCCCGCGCTCACGGAAGATGTCGTGCTGCTCCTCGAAGCTCTTCAAGCCACCGATGCCGCTGCCGACGATGACGCCGAGGCGATCGACATCGTAGCTGCCCCCCGTGAGTCCTGCATCTGCCATGGCTTCGACGGACGCGGCCACCGCATACTGCGTGTAGGGGTCGGCCCGCTTTGCCTCCTTCCGCTCCATGGAGTTGAGCGGATCGAAACCCTTCACCTCGCAGGCGAAGCGCACGGGGAAGTTCGTGGGATTGAACTTCGTGATGCCAGAGGCTCCCGGCACCCCGTCCTGCAGGGCGCGCCAAGTCGTCGCCACGTCGTTTCCGACGGGCGTTACGGCACCTAGACCAGTGACGACGACCCGACGTCGCATTTAAGCGCCGACCTTGCTGTTGAGGTACGCCACGGCGTCGCCGACCGTGCGCAGCTTCTCTGCGTCCTCGTCGGGGATGTCGATGTTGAACTCCTTCTCGAATTCCATCACCAGCTCGACGATGTCGAGGCTGTCGGCCCCGAGATCTTCGATGAAACTCGCTTCGTCGGTCATCTTGTCGCGCTCGACGCCGAGCTCCTTCTCGATGATGTCACGGACCTTCTTGGCATTGTCGGCCATGGAAC
>JBDSML010000118.1:0-7038 GCA_039915865.1 Gemmatimonadaceae bacterium
GGGAAGCAATCGTGTGGGCTTTGGGGAGACGTCGATGCGCGACGCCGGCCCCGCGAGCATCGTCACGTCGAAGCGGTGGACGACGGGCTTCTCGCCCGGGATGAGGGCGATGGCGGCGACGGGCAGCGTGCCCACGGTGCCAGCGCGCACGAGACCCGTGGTGTCGATCGAGCCCTCGAAGAAGGCGCCGGCGGGACGAAAAGTGACCTTTGCGTTCGGCACGGGCTTGCCGCCGGCGTCCACCAGCTGGGCGTGCAACTGCAGGGAGTCTCCGGAGACGACGGTCTGTGGAGCGGGAGTTATGACGAGTCTTGGCGCGCCTGGCTGTGTTTGGGCGCCCGCAAGCGACGCCGCGCAGAGCGAGACGGCAGGAATGAGGCGGGAGAAACGCACGACGAACTCCTGAGTGGGATGGCGGACCGATTTCCACTGAACGTCCCGCGATGAACCGCCGCTGTCAACACTTTTCTTGCGGCGCTTCTCGCGACGGACGATACTCAACGC
This sequence comes from Gemmatimonadaceae bacterium, assembly GCA_039915865.1. Taxonomy (GTDB): domain Bacteria; phylum Gemmatimonadota; class Gemmatimonadetes; order Gemmatimonadales; family Gemmatimonadaceae; genus AG11. The sequence goes on from JBDSML010000118.1 coordinate 505, forward strand.
GTCCTCATCATGGCCGGTCCCGATGAACCGATTCAAGCGCGCCCACCTCGTCGCCCTGATCGCCGTCCTTTCCGGTTCGCTGACGGCGGTCCCCGCCCTTGTCGCCCAAGCGGGCACACCGCCGTCGGTGGAATGGGTCTTGACTGGAATGGCGGCGCAGTCGTACGCCATCGTGGGCATCGGCGATGGCGGACATGCACTGTCGCTGACGCGAGTGGCTCCGGTGACCGTCGGGCCGAACGAGTTCGGTGCCGCCGCGGCAATCCTGAATGCAGAACCTTACCGCGGGCGGCGCGTGCGCTTGCACGCATTCATTCGCAGCGATTCGGTCAGCGTCGGAGGGTCCACCTGGCTGCGCATCGACGGCGCGAGCGGTTCGCTGATGCTCGAGAACAACGTGTCTCGCATGCTCAGTGGCACCACCGGGTGGAGTGAGCAAGTCACGACACTCGAGGTCCCCGCGTCGGCAACCAGGATCATCTACGGTCTACTACTGAGCGGCGGCGGGACCGTGCACGCGAAGGATGTGACCATCGAGAACGTCGCCCCACCAGCGCAGGGCGCGCCCTAGCTCACTGCGCTGCCTCACCCTCGAGGTACGTGTAGCCTTCCAGGCCGGCGACATAATCCGCGATGAACGCATTCGCGTCCGTGCGGCTCAGGTGCTTCACCTGCGTCACCTTCCTCCTGAAGGTCTGCAGCAGGTCCGACGCGCGGAACTGCACGTAGTTCAACACCTCCGTCACCGTATCGCCGTGCACGAGATCCGTAATCTCGTACCCGCCGTTCGCGAGACGGATGTGCGCCGCATTGGTATCGCCGAACAGGTTGTGCAGATCGCCAAGGATCTCCTGGTACGCGCCGGTGAGGAAGATACCGAGCATGTACGGATCGCCGTCGCGCCACTCGTGCAGCTCGAGCGACGGATTGCCGCCCTTCTCGCCCACGAAGCGGTCGATCTTCCCATCGGAATCACAGGTGATGTCCTGCAGCGTACCGCGGCGCGTCGGCTCTTCCGTCAACCGGTGAATCGGCATGATCGGAAAGAGCTGGTCGATCGCCCAGCTGTCCGGCAGTGACTGGAACAGCGAGAAGTTGCAGAAGTAGCGATCGACCAGCATCGCATCGAGGTCGGCGACGATGTCGTCGTACTCGTCGCGATCCTGCACCACGATCTTCGCAATCACGTTCACCGTGGCGTGATACATCTGCTCGGCCCTCGCGCGCTCTCGGAGCGAGAGCACGCCGCTGGCGAATAGCTGCTGCGCGCGTTCCTTGTCGAACGTGACGTCGTGGAACACTTCCTTCACCTTCCGACGCGACACCTTCGGCTGGCTCATGGCCGCATAGTCCTCGGCCATCTCGTGCAGCACCGCGTGGTCGTCGTCCGACAACTTCGGCACCGGGACCTGCGCGACCGACTCGACGTCGATCACCTTGAGCAGCAGCAGCGCATGATGCGCGGTGAGCGCGCGCCCCGACTCGCTGATGATGTGCGGCATCGGCAGGTCGAGCTCTCGGCACGATTCGGCGATGGTGTAGACGACGTCGTTCGCGTACTCCTGGAGCGAGTAGTTCACGCTCGCGTCGGACGTCGAGTTCGTGCCGTCGTAATCGACGCCCAAGCCACCGCCCACGTCTACGTGAGTGACATCTACTCCAAGCGCGCGCAACTCTGCGTAAAAGCGCGCGACCTCCTGCAACCCCGACTTGATGTACCGGATGTCGGTGATCTGCGAGCCGAGGTGAAAGTGGATCAGCTTGACGATGTCGAGACGGCCGGCCGCCTTGAGGCGATCGACGGCCTCCATCAACTGGGCGGCGTTGAGCCCGAACTTCGACTTCTCGCCGCCGCTCTCCTTCCAGCGGCCGTAGCCGGTGCTCGCGAGCTTGATGCGGATACCCGCCGTTGGCACGACGCCCAGTTCCTCGGCAGCCGCCAGGAGGACGTCGATCTCGCTCAACTGTTCGATGACGATGAAGACCTGGTGGCCGAGCTTCTGGCCCATCAGGGCGAGGCGCATGAACTCGTCGTCCTTGTAGCCGTTACAGACGATGAGGTGTTCAGTGCTCTCGGAGAGACCAAGCACGGCCTGCAACTCCGGCTTGGAGCCGCACTCGAGGCCGACGCCGTGCTTCGCGCCGAACTGCACGATCTCCTCGACCACATGGCGCTGTTGATTCACCTTGATCGGGTACACGGTGGTGTAACTGCCGGTGTACTCGTATTCGCGAATCGCGTTCTGGAATCGCTCGCTCAGCGCTTCGATGCGCGAGCGCAGGATATCGGAGAAGCGCAGCAACACGGGGAGGGCGACGCCCTGCTCCTCGAGGTCGTTCGCCAGGTCGTGCAGGCTCAGCTGCCGCTCGGGATGCGCCTTGTCGGGGCGAACCACGACATGGCCGCGCTCATCGATGTCGAAGAAGCCCGCGCCCCACCCCTCGATGTTATAGAGGGCGCGCGCCTTCTCGATGGTCCATGGGTCCGCCGCAACGGCAGAGGTGTTTTCAACGGTCTGAGTCGCCATGGGCGGAAGATAATGGCACGCGACGGGCAACGGGGACGGTTCGCTAGCGACCCTCACGCGCGCGCCGCCGTGCGTAGGAGACGATGAAGGGAAGGAGCGCGAGAATGGTGAGGAGTGGCGCGATTGTGAAGGCGGCGTACCACGGACTCCTCATTGGCGGTGCGAGGTCGCGTCCGAGATAGCCTAGTACGGTCAGCAGGATGCCGAGCGTCAGCAGGAGGCGACCACCGTAGGCATTGATGTCATACCAGAGCTCGTCCGATTTGAACGACTGGGGGAGGCGGACGCCGTACAGCGCGTTCATGGGGACGCGACGAAGCACCAGAGGTATGGACAACGCCGTGGTCACGAGACCGACGCCGCAGTGGACATACACCGCTGGAATGATCATTCCATCCCGGCTATGGGTACAGCGTCTCCGTCTCCCAACCGTCACCGGCGCGCGTGTAGACGTTCCGCTCGTGCAACCGGCTGGGCATTCCATGCCAGAACTCGATGCGGTTGGGCACGAGCCGGAATCCCGACCAGTGCGGCGGTCGTGTCACGAGCCGATCCTGGAATCGCGCTTCGACGTCGTGCACGCGCGACTCGAGATCACCCGCATGTTCGATGGGCCGGCTCTGTTGCGATGCCCAGGCTCCCACCTGGCTGCCGCGCGCGCGCGACGCGAAGTATTCGTCGGCCTCCTCGGCACTCACCATTGTCGTCACCCCCTCGACGCGCACCTGTCGCTCCAGTGGCTGCCAGTGGAAGCACATGGCGGCCTGCGGATGCGCGAGCAGTTCGCGCCCCTTCCGGCTTTCATAATTGGTATAGAAGACGAAGCCGCGCTCGTCGACACCCTTGAGCAGGAGGATGCGCACGGCGGGCTGGCCATCCTCGCTCACCGTGCCCAGCGCAAACGCGGTGGGCTCCCGAAGACGTTCGGCACCGACAGCCTTCGCTTCTCGCATCAGTGATGCGAATCTGGTGAACGGTTCATCCAATGGGGCGAAAGCGCTCATCCGATCGCTCGCTTGCGGAAGCTGCGAAAGCCAGCGATCCAGAAGATCGTCGCGATCACGAGCAGCGCGACCATCGTGACAGGCAGTGGCATGTGTGGGACCTCGGGTGTAAGCGCACCCCGCATTCCTTCCGCCACGTACACGAGAGGATTGACGAGAACCAGGTACTTCATCACGGGGACGGCATCGAGCCCCCGCCACGGATAGTAGGCGCAGCCAAAGAACATCATCGGCGCGATGATCGCGCTGAACATCAGGCCGATCTGCTGCGGCGCGATCGCCGTGCCGAGCCACATGCCGAGCGACGAGAACGCCGCAGCGCCGAGGAGGGTGATGAGAAGGACGTCACCGAAGTGCACGAAGGTGAGGCTCGCGATCGGGCCCATGACGAAACGTGCGATGGGCAGTACGACGAGCGCGGAGATGAAACCCTGGATCACGCCGGCGGCGATCTTCTCGGCGGCGACGACGCGCGTCGACACCGGCGCGAGAAGCCGGTCCTCGATCTCCTTCGTCCACCCGAAGTCCTGCACCATCGGGAGGGCGACCGACTGAATCGCCGACAACGCGAGGCTCACGGCGAGGATACCGGGCAAGAGCGCCGTCTGATATCCACCGCGCACGAAACCCATCTTCGGCAACAGGAATCCGAAGACGATGAGGAACAACACGGGCTGCATGATCGTGCGCAGCAGGAAGAAGGGCAGTTCCTTGCTCGCGACGCGAACGTCGCGGTGGAGTAGCGCGAGAAAGACAGTCGACGCGCGAACGGGAGCCCGCGCGGGACGGACGGCGGCGGTCAATCGAGCTTCCTCCCGGTGAGCTCGATGAAGAGCGTCTCCAGACTCGGCTCCTTGAGCGTGATGTTGCGCACGTGTCGTCCCGCGCCCTCCGTGGCGACGATCAACTCGGAGATGATGCGTCCGCCCACGGTGCTGTGAACGCGCAGCATGTCGCCCGCGACGTCGGCCTTGGTGACGTTCTGGATCTCTCGCACCCGAACGGCAACCGCGTCAGCCGGGCCGTCCAGGTCGAGCTCGATGAGCGTGCCGCCCGGCGCCTTGGCCTTGAGCGCGGCGGTGGTATCGAGGGCGAGCAGCATGCCGCGGTCGATGATCGCGAGACGGTCGCAGAGCTGCTCGGCCTCTTCCATATAGTGCGTCGTCATGATGATCGTCCGGCCTTGTCGGTGGAGATTGCGCAGCACGTCCCAGAGCGCGAGACGCGCCTGCGGATCGAGGCCCACCGTGGGCTCGTCGAGAAAGATGACGTCGGGCTCGTGGATGAGAGCGCGGGCGATCATCAGCCGCTGCTGTTGTCCCCCCGAGAGTGCGTCGACGTTCTCGTGCATCTTGTCCGGCATCGCGAACTGCTCGAGGAGCGCGACAGCTCGGCGCGTGGCCTCGCCGCGCGCCAGGCCGAAGTACGCGGAGTGAAAGACGAGATTCTCGAGGACGTTGAGGCCGCGATCGGGATTCGCCCGCTGCGGCACGACGCCGATGCGAAGGCGAACGCCGACGGGATCATTGATGACGTCAGCGCCGGCGACGCTCGCGCTGCCTGCGCTGGCGAGTACGCGCGTCGTGAGGATGCCGATGGTCGTCGTCTTCCCCGCACCGTTGGGCCCGAGGAGTCCGAAGAATTCCCCCTCACCGACTTCGAGGTCGAGTCCTTCGAGCGCAACGAGCTCTCGCGCGCCGTCCGCGGCGACGGGCCGGGGCCCGCCCCCACCCGGTGGTCCGAACGACGGACCCGGCCCACGACGCTTCGGCGCCGCGAGCGGATAGACCTTCCGAAGACCCTGCGTCGAGATGGCAGTCACGCGCGGTAATCTACCGACCCGCAGGGCGGTGGCCAATTTTGACACGTCCCGAGCATTCTGCTCGCACGAGTCCCTGACTTCTCCCGTGCCCTTCATGCATACGTCGACGGCGTTGTTTGCGATCGCGCGTGAATGAAGAGCGCGGACGCGTCCAGCTTGCTCCAGCCTGAGAGCTCAGCTCTTGAGCTGAGAGCTGAGCAGTTAGTCGCGACCGCCGAGCAGTCCGCCCATCACTGCCCCGCCAATGCCGCCGAGCACCGAGCCCTCCTGCGTCTGCTTTCCGCCTGCTCGCGGCGACGCGGCGATGATGCGATCCGCCAGGCGCGAGAACGGCATCGTCTGCAGCATGATCTTTCCCGGGCCGCTCAGCGTCGCGAAGAACAAACCCTCCCCACCAAACAGCGCCGTCTTGATCCCCGGCACCATCTTGATGTCGTATTGAACCTGCTGCTCCATCGCCACGATGCAGCCTGTGTCGACACGCAGGGTCTCGCCATCCTCGAGGCGCTTCTCCCACAGCGCGCCTGACGCATGCAGCACGGCCACGCCGTCCCCCGAGATGCGCTGGAGGATGAAGCCCTCGCCGCCGAAGAAGCCCGCGCCGATGCGCTTCGTGAATGCGATGTCGACGTTCGTGCCCTTCGGCGCGCAGAGGAAGGAGTCCTTCTGCGCGATGATCGTCCCACCCCACTCCATGAGATCCAGCGGCTTGATCTTGCCGGGAAAGTGCGACGAGAACGCGACGCGGCGCCGGACGCGGCCGGCGTTCATGAACGTCGTGATGAAGAAGGTGTCCCCCGAGAGGACGCGTTTCGCGCCGGCGAACAGCTTGCCCATCACGCCGCCGCCCTGCTTGTTCGGATCGAGTGTGGTATTCATCTCGATGCCGTCTTCCATGAACATCATCGCGCCCGCCTCGGCGATCACCGTTTCCCCCGGGTCGAGGGTCACGATCACCGCTTGCAGGTCGTCGCCGATCAGGTCGTAGTCGATTTCGTCTGACGTACGGCGCATCCGGAATATTCCTCCACAGTGGGTTGTCTCGCGCTGAACGAGAAGCAGTACGCACGCGCGACGGCCAGTGTTTCCGCACCGAAGGTCGGAACCATCGGCGCTCGGCGCAATAGCGGCCGCCGCTCGGCTAGCCAGCGGGACGCCCAACCGTATCTTGATCCACATG
>JBDSML010000155.1:0-31147 GCA_039915865.1 Gemmatimonadaceae bacterium
GTGACGAAGATGAAGAGTTGCGACCGCTTCGGACGCGGGCTGGCGGCAGCCGCACGCGCGACGGCGAGCATGTCGGCGACGCCGGACGCGTTGTCGAGCGCGCCGTTGTAGATGGAATCACCGTTCACGGCCGGCCCGATGCCGAGGTGGTCCCAGTGCGCCGAGTACGCGACGTATTCCTTGGCGAGCCGCTTGTCGCGGCCCCGCACGACGCCAACGACGTTCTCGGAGCGAAGATGCTGCACTGTGTTGCGGAGTCGCAGGTCGAGCATGATGCCGGTCGACACCGGACGGAACTCACGCGTCGCTGACTGAGCGCGCAGTGCGGCGAGGTCGAATCCCGCCTGCGCGAGCAGTGACGTCGCCATGCTGTCGGTGATCCAGCCGCGCACACCGAGTGGCGGCGGAAGCCTGGCATCGCGCGGGAGCATGCGCTGCTCCTTCGCCCACGAGCCGACCACTGTGTGCCATGGATAGCCCGCACGCTCGGTGCTGTGCACGATGAGCATGCCGGCCGCGCCGCGACGCTCGGCTTCCTCGAACTTGTACGTCCATCGACCGTAGTAGGTCATCGCTCGCCCGCCGAATCGCTTGGGCTCGGCGAGTGTCGCGGGAGGGTCGTTGACGAGGACGAGGAGGATCTTGCCCTTGACGTCGGCGTCCCGGAAGTCATCCCACTCGTACTCGGGCGCAGTGACGCCATAGCCGACGAACACGAGCTCTCCGCGCGCGGTGCTCTCCTCGGCGGCACTGCCCGCCCACGCGACCACATCCTGCGGATACCGAAGCGCTGACGTCGCTTTGCCTGTGGCGGTCATTGTGATCGAGGACACGTCCGCGCCGACGACGTCGATGGGAACGGCCTGAAAGTACGAGCCGTTGAGGCCGGGCTCGACGCCAGCGGCGCGCAGCTGGCTCGCGATGTACTCGGCGGCGAGGCGTCCCCCGCGTGTGGCGGGCGCGCGTCCCTCGAGCAGATCGGAGCTGAGAAATCGGAGATGTCCGTCGATTTCCGCTGTCGTGATTCGAGCACTAGCTTGTGCAGAAGCGATGGCTGGACCGGCCGATAGCGCGGCGGCGAGGATGGCGCGGAACATCGGCGTCATGTGCTCTCGAAAGTTGCGTGAGGGGTGCGGCCCGAAGTTCGCAGGAGAGGTTGGCAGAAAGACTAGACCGCGCGCCACGACGGCGCCACCATGCACGATGCTGTTGCCCCACCACTTCATGCATCGAGTCACCCGTACCAGAACTCACATGACCGCACGCACACGCAGCACTCGTTCGCTCGTCTTCGCCCTCGGCGCGGCCATTCTGTTCGTCGCTCCGCTTCGTGCGCAGGATGCGTCGCTCGCTGCGCCAGTTCCGACGCCGGCTGTCTCGTCGGTGCCGCAGCCTTCCGTGCAGGCGCCCGCTGGCCCGACGATGGAAACCGCGACCGTTGCGGCGAAGAACGTCTCGACCGAGACGAAGGAGGCAGTGCCCGCCGCGCCGGGCAAGTACTATGACCAGGGCACGAAGCTCATGATCGTCGGTGGCGCCGCGATCCTGACTGGCATCGTCGTCGGTGGAGATGCGGGCCATGCGATCTCTATCGTCGGGGCGGTCGTCGGGCTGTACGGATTGTACAAGTACCTGCAGTAGTCCAACCGTTACGAACGAGCGTTTGACCGCAGAGGAGTCGATCAACGCCGAGGACCAGCGGAATTTGCAGCGGAGTCATCACGGTTGTGCTGAAGTCCGCTGCGACCCTCTGCTCCTCTGCGGTAGACCACGCAGTTCTGCCTTTGCCTGGCGATGCCCGCAAAGGCACGAGCATCGGATGAGCAGGACCCGCGTCGTCATCCGACGGGCAGCACGGGATACGTGTTCGAGATGATCATGAAGCTGGCCGGCAACGTCAGCGTCACGGTGAAGCCGGCGCCTGGCGCCGTCGTCACCGTGAAGTGACCCACCTTTGGATATCGTGTCTCCAATCGCTGCCGTCCAACGCGAAGACCGAGGCCCTGCGCGGCACGCACGCCCTCCTCGACCGCGCCTGGACCGTCGTCGGCAATGACGAGGATGAGCTGATCGTCCTCCAGAGATGCACCGATCGTGATCGTTCCGCCTCCCCCCTTGGGCGAGATGGCGTGCCGGATCGCGTTCTCGACGATGGGCAGCAGCGTGAGCGACGGAATCACGCAGTCGAGCGATTCGATATCGATCTGCTCCACGACCTTGAGCCTCTCACCGAGTCGCAGTTGCTCGAGTGCGAGATAGTCGCGCACGAACCCGAGCTCGTCGCCGAGCGTGCATTCCTCCTGCTCGAGACGTTTTGCGTCGAGTACGTAGCGCAACAGATCGGCGAATCGTTCGAACGCCTGCCGCGCAGTGACGGGATCGCGCTGCAGCAACGCAGACACCGTATTCAGCGTGGTGAAGAGGAAGTGCGGATTGAGCTGCCCGCGCAGGGCCTCGAGCTCCACGTGCATGCGCAGTGCTTCCGCCCGCGCCGCCGCCGCCTCACGCTCGTGCAGGCGGCCCGTGACGCGCAGCGCGTACGAGACGCCGGCAAACACACCGTAGGCCCAGAGTCCCATGACGAACTGCCAGCCATCGAACTCCGACGCAACACGCATCGCTTCCGAGATGCCGACACGCGTCGCGAGGCTCACGACGATCGTCGTGAGCCACGCCAGCGAGAACAGCGCCGCCATGAGCACCTGCACCACGACGAACATCGAGTACTTCCTGTCGGGCCACGCGATGCGGGCAGTCGCATGCCAGACCACCGCGCCGAGCACCGCGGCCGACGCGATGTAGACCAGCGCATTTTCGAGCGCGACACCGAACGGGAGCCCGCGCGTCCGCATCTGCAGGTTCGTGTAGCCGATGAGCACGGGCACCCAGGCCAATGCGTAGAGCGCCCACCCACACCATCTCCGGTTCAAGTCATCGCTCCGCGTTCTGGAGGGCCGGGATGAGCATCCTGCTCACCCATAGGTCATTGGGCTCCACATCGAGCGCCTTCCTGTTCGCCGTCATCGCTTCTGCTTCTACGACCCGTGCGCTCGTACACCTGTCAGAGCCACGCATCCGACTTGCGGGAACGGCTTCTCCGCAGGGACCGGTTCACTTCCGACTCCGGTGTCGTGCACAATGTGCCCATCCCTTGTACGAGCGAGACACACGGATTGTTAGACCCAATCGCGACGGTCGCCCATCACCGCTGTCGCCTTGATGATGCAGCAAGAGCGTGATCTAAGAACGTTCTCACATTAGCACACCGAGGCATGTCCCCGTCTGGGTGATGTGGCGTCGATCTCACGACGCGCTGTGTCGGCCCACGCGGTGGCTTCGGTGAGCGCCCGAGCGTGGAGCATGGATGCGATCAGGCGGGGGTTGGTGCGAATCACGCTCCCGCACACATCGGCCCGTCCGTGCGGACTGACGCCGCATTACCTTGGGGCACGACGCTTGATAGTTCAGCCTCCTTCGAGGATAGTCCGCCATCCGGAGCACTACGTGAGCAGACGCATCGCCCTCGTCCTTGGTGGCGGGGGGTTGAAGGGTTTTGCGCATATCGGCGTGCTACGCGCGCTCGAGGAGCTGAAGATCGTCCCCGATCTCTTCGCGGGCACGAGCATCGGCGCCATGGTGTCGGCGGCGTATCTCAGTGGCATGACGGCGGAAAAGCTCCGCGCCGCCGCCATGGCCATGCGACGCCGTGACCTCTTCCGCGTGAATCACTTCGGCATGCTGCTCGATCGCATGCGCTCGCCGTCGATCTACCTCGAGGAGCCGCTGCGGGAGCTCGTCAACCGCGCCATCCCCGAGGGCTCATTCGCGTCGCTGCCCAAGCGGCTGCTCGTGAATACCGTCGACGTCGACCGTGGTGCGCGCGTCGTGTGGGGATTGCCCGGCCTCGAGGACGCGAGCGTCCGCGACGCGGTCTACGCCTCGTGCGCGCTGCCCGGTTTCTTTCCACCCGGCCACGTGCTGGACCGCACCTGCATCGATGGCGGCGTGGTGGACAACCTCCCCGTCTCCATCACGTCACGCTTCGCCGACATCATCATCGCGGTCGACGTCGGAAGCTCGGATGCGACGCAGGAGACGAAGGCCGACACGCAGGGCTTCGCGACGCTCTACATGCGCGCCGCGACGATGATGTTTCACGCGCTCCAACAGTCGCCACTCGAGCGGTGGCATGGGCCACCCATGGTGCTCATCCGCCCACGGCTCGACGACTCCAACTGGCTGAGCTTCTCCAACACCGAGGAGAACATCGACGAAGGCTATCGCTCCGCGAAGCGTGCCCTCGAGCGATTCGACTCTTACTGGGACAACCCCGGCTGCGTATTTCCGCGCCGGCGCGTGGAAATCAGCGTCGACGAATCGAAGTGCATCAGCTGCGGCATCTGCGTCACGCTTGCCCCCGCGGTCATGGGCCTGGACAATCGCGGCAAGGCATACGCGCGTACGCGCATCGTCGAGTGGTCGCCCGCCGACGGTGGATTCGTCCACGAATGCCCCACGCTGGCGATCACGGCCACGAACGTCGATCGCCGAGCGCCGAACATGAACGAGGAAGCTCAGCGCGATCCGACGCCGAGTGGAGCCGGCGCCGAATGAGTCCGAGATCACCTGCGACGAGGTCTCACGACGCGGAGAGCTGTCTCACGATGCGTTCGTAGGCGTCGATCGAGCTCTGCAACTCCGCGATCTCTACGAACTCGTCATCGCGGTGCGCGACGTGAATCGAGCCCGGGCCGTAGAGATACGGCGTGCCCCATGACGGCATCGCCGGAATATCCGTCGCGAACGCGACGACCGAGGTCGGATAGCCGGGCAACGTGGAGAGTCGCACGAAAGGCACTTCGATCGTCCGCTCCAACAGGGCGCGGCCATCGGCCCAGTCACTCAACAGCTTCCATACGACATCGCCGTGCGTGACGAGCCGCGCCATCAGTCGCGCTTCGGCGTTCGGCGCGAGGACGTTGTCGGCCACGCCACCCGACAGCTTCCCGATGTTGATCGTGGTCTCGCCAAGCAGCGCGTCGCTCGGCAAGTCGAGTTGGTCGAGCTCGGCGAGCAGGTGCACCAGCGCATGAATCGCCGACCGCCCAAGCTCGGGATACGCGGAGTGCGCCGCTTCGCCAACCGTGCGGATGATGAAGCGCATGGCGCCCTTCGTCCCGAGCGCCAGCGTGCTCTCCGTCGGTTCGCCATTCACGAGCGCACGACTCACGAAGCCGGTGCGCGTGAGCCATTCGTCGGCAGCGTGCGCGCCGTCGTGCGTCGTCTCCTCGCCGACGACGAACAGGAGCGCGACGGACAGCCCATCGCGTCGGAGCCGCTCGGCTGCGCACACCATCGACGCCGCGATCCCCTTGGCATCGCAGGCGCCACGACCGAAGATCTTCGTGTCGTCGTGGTGCGGCGGCAGGTATGGTGGAACGGTGTCGAGATGGGTCGAGAGCGTGACGTACGGACCCTCGCCTGTCGTGGCGAGCAGGTTCGAGCGGCTCGTTGGCGCGGGGATGTGCGTGACGTTCCAACCGCGCGCCCGAAGCGCCACACCGGACGCGTCGACCAGCGCGGTCTCCGAGCCACTGGTCGAGTCGAACGACATCAGCCATCGCGTCAGTGCGACGACGTCGGCGGGGTCAGTGGGAAAGGCATTCCTCATCAGTCGAAGGGTGGCCAGCGGGCAGTGGCTGGTCAACGGCGGCGCGACAGCCTTTCCCGCACCGCGCGGGGAATCGTTGTACATTTCCCGCAGCCTGCCGTTCGAGCCGTACGCTTCCGGCAGTGGCTCCGTTCTCCACCGTCGCTGGGCCGAGGACCGCGGCGACACTGCGAGACCCGCAATGACCTCTCTCAATTCGTTCGGCAGCCGCGCGACACTCGACGTCGCTGGCAAACCCTACACGATCTACCGGCTCGACGCACTTGGTGCCCTCTCGGGCGGCAAGAGCGCCACCCTCCCCTTCAGCCTCAAGATTCTCCTCGAGAATCTGCTGCGCAACGAAGACGGTGCCTTCGTCAAGAAGGCCGACATCGAAACGATGGCGTCCTGGGACGTGCGCGCGAGGATCGAGAAGGAGATCGCGTTCCGCACGGCACGTGTGCTGCTTCAGGATTTCACCGGAGTTCCGGCGGTGGTAGACCTTGCTGCCATGCGCGACGCGCTCGTCAAGCTCGGCGGGCAGGCGCAGCGCATCAACCCGCTCCAGCCTGTCGACCTCGTCATCGACCACTCGGTGCAGGTCGACGAGTACGGCACGGACGCGGCGTTCCTCATCAACACCGATCTCGAGTTCGAGCGCAACGTCGAGCGCTACGTCTTTCTCCGCTGGGGACAGGACGCCTTCAGGAATTTTCGCGTCGTCCCGCCCGGCACCGGTATCTGCCACCAGGTGAACCTCGAGTACCTCGGCCAGACCGTCTTCGTGAACAAGGAAAGCGGCGAGGCGTACTGCGATTCGCTCGTCGGCACCGATTCGCACACGACGATGATCAACGGACTCGGCGTGCTCGGATGGGGCGTCGGCGGTATCGAAGCCGAAGCCGCGATGCTCGGACAGCCTGTGTCGATGCTCATACCGGAGGTCGTCGGCTTCAAGCTGCACGGCCGGCTTCCCGCCGGGACGACGGCCACGGATCTCGTGCTGACCGTTACCGAGATGCTTCGCAAGAAGAAGGTCGTCGGCAAGTTCGTGGAGTTTTATGGAATCGGATTGAGCTCGCTCAGTCTCGCCGATCGCGCGACGATCGCGAACATGGCGCCCGAGTACGGCGCCACGATGGGCTTCTTTCCCGTGGACGCCGAGACGCTCAGCTACCTGCGCCTGAGCGGGCGCAGCGACGCGCACGTCGCGCTCGTGGAAGCGTACACGAAGGCGCAGGGTCTCTTCCGCACCGACGAGACCCCAGATCCCGTCTTCACCGATACCATCGAGCTCGATCTCTCTACGGTGGAGCCGAGTCTCGCTGGCCCGCGCCGCCCGCAGGATCGTGTGCCACTCAGCAAGGCCGCGGCGATGTACAAGGAAGCGCTGGCCATCGACAAGGCAAAGCTCGCGCACCCGGTCACCGCCACCGCGGAAACGCAAAAAAAACCCGAAGCAGCAAGGGTGGCGGCCGACGTGAAGGGCGCGGTCATCCGGCAGGACGACGAAGGTGGGGCGCAACAACAGCACCCCGAGCACGACCACGAGGGTGTCGCGTGCACGTACAAGGGCGCGAACTTCGACCTCAAGGACGGCGCGGTGGTGATCGCGGCGATCACGAGCTGCACCAACACGTCGAACCCGAGCGTCATGCTCGCGGCCGGTTTGCTCGCGAAGAATGCCGTCGAGAAGGGTCTCGCCGTGAAGCCCTGGGTAAAGACGTCGCTCGCCCCGGGCTCGAAGGTCGTGACCGAGTACTTCGACGCCGCCGGCGTCACGAAGTACCTCGACATGCTTGGCTTCAACCTCGTCGGATACGGCTGCACGACGTGCATCGGCAACTCGGGCCCAGTGCCCGACGTCATCGCCAGCGCGATCGAGAGCGGCAAGCTGTTCGTGGCCAGCGTGCTCTCGGGCAATCGCAACTTCGAGGGCCGCGTCAATCCACTCACGCGTTACAACTATCTCGCATCGCCGCCGCTCGTGGTGGCGTACGCGCTTGCTGGCCGAATGGACCTGGATCTCACGCGCGAGCCGCTCGGTATCGGCACCGACGGGCCCGTGTTCCTCCGCGACATCTGGCCCAGCGCGAAGGACGTGGCGGACGAGATCAACCGCTCCGTGAAGCGGGAACAGTTCGAGAAGCAGTATGCCGACGTCTTCAAGGGCGACGCGCATTGGCAGGGGCTGAAGGTCCCCGCCGGCGAGACCTACGCGTGGCAGGACGACTCCACCTACGTGAAGAACCCGCCCTACTTCGACGGAATGACCATGACGGCGCCCGGCGTGAAGCCTGTCACGGGCGCGCGCGCACTCGCTCTCCTCGGCGATTCCATCACCACGGACCACATCTCGCCAGCCGGCAACATTCCGGTGGCGAGTCCCGCGGGAAAGTGGCTGCTCGAGCACGGCGTCGGGAAGAAGGACTTCAATTCATACGGCGCGCGGCGCGGCAATCACGAGGTGATGATGCGCGGCACTTTCGCGAACATTCGCCTCCGCAACGAGATGGTGCCGGGCACGGAAGGTGGCTGGACGACCACCGAGTCGGGCGGCGCGCCGCGGTTCATCTACGATGTCGCGATGGAGTACGTGAACAGCGGTACGCCGCTGGTCATCGTCGCCGGCAAGGAATACGGCACCGGCTCCTCCCGCGATTGGGCGGCGAAGGGCACCATGCTCCTTGGCGTCCGCGCCGTGATCGCCGAGAGCTTCGAGCGCATCCATCGATCGAATCTGGTGGGGATGGGCGTGTTGCCCCTCGAGTTCACGAACGGCGAGAGCCGGCAGTCGCACGGCCTCACCGGCTTCGAGACGTACGAGATGGCCGGCTTGGGCAACGATCTCTCGCCGCATAGCACGCTCACGGTGAAGGTGACCGCACACGACGGAACGGCGAAGACCTTCGCAGCACTCTGCCGAATCGATACACCCGAAGAGCTCAACTACTTCAAGCACGGTGGGATTCTGCCGTACGTCCTCCGCTCGTTGGCGAAGAAGTAGCAGCATTGTCCGGACGTGAACGAGGCCAGCGAAACGCTGGCCCCTTTCACGTTTGCACGTCTTACTTCTTGTAGACGGCCTTCGAGCCCAGGTTGATCGTCAACGTTCCGTCCACGAGCACACCGGCGAATGCGCCGCCGCCGGTGGACTTGAACGTGACATTGCCCTGGTCGACGTCGAAGGTCCCGGAGATGGCGTTGCCGATCAGGGTGACCGTGCTGCCGTCCGTCTCGCGATAGTGTGTGACGTCAGCCCATCGTCCGTCGGACGCGAGCACGATGGTGTCGGACGTAATCTCGAGGAGATAGTCCGTCGCGGTGCGCAGCGTCCGCGGCAGCGCGGTGTCGTTCACCGTCACGAGCGAATAGAACCCCGCTGCGGCGGCCGTCTGCGCGCCTGGCGCCGCAGGATTGGCCTGGCACGATGTGATCGCCAACACGCCGCCAACCACCAGTGCGAGTGATCGCACAGGCGTGAGCGCGCCAGAGGTCCACGGCGGGTGCGCTGTCACTTCTTGACCGTGCGCAGGACGTAATCACCTGCGACCGACGACATGTCGGGTGTTGCGATGTCAGCGCCGCACGCCGCCAGAGCAAGGAGAAGAACGACGGCAGGAAGCGTGCGCATGGAGTCTCCGTTGGTGGGAACGAGCCGAAGGTGAGACCCCGACTCAGGCTCCGCCGTCATCCACCGGTCGGGGAGTCGATATTCGCGGCTCGATGAGTGGCTTGGCCGATCCATCGAGCATGCTGCTGTGACGCTTGTTCTGCGTTGCAGCCTCGATCTGCTCCAGGAGATCGCGTTCGATCGCACGCACGTCGAGAGGCTGCAGCATGTGCATCAGCTCCGGGTCATCGCTCACGCGGTGGCCGAGTCGCGTGTACAGTCCGGCGACGAGTTGCAGCGTCTTCGTCACCTCTTGCTCGACGCGCAGACTCACCTGGAGACCGAGCTCCTCGCGCAATTCCGCGATCGCCGACTCGCGCTGCTGCGCCATCAGCACGAACAGCGTGAGGAAGATCGCTTCGAGCGAGACGATCGTCGTCATCAATCCGAAGGGGTAGGGATCGATGGGTCGAATGCCGAGCCTGCCCGTGTTCCAAAGCAGCCAGAAAGCGAAGGCGATGGAATGCGCGACGAGGAAGAGCGTGGAGCTGGCGATCTGGTTCAGTCCGTCGACGAATCGCTCGAGCCGAGTGCGATTGGCGGAGTGCTGCGCCTTGATCGCGCCGAAGGCGAGGTTGGCGACGTAGCGGCGTTTGCGCCGTTCGGGGTTGGAGTCCACAGCGTCGCTCTCGGAGACTGCTTGTTCGTCGTCGATCATCTGTGGATGGGAAAGCGAATAGCGTGCCCTCGGGCGAGTATATCGGTTGTGCTTTGGCCGGGTCAGCGCGAATACGGTGCGAGACGGAAGGAATGCGAGCGACCGACTGCGCGACGATAGCGAAATGAGAAACGCTCTCCACTCGCCGTCAGACTCGAGCACACGAACGCCCGCACCAGAACTCGGCGCGGGCGGTCGTGTAGGGGGAACAACTGCTCGTGATGCTATGGCTTCTGCACGTCCACCGTGTGCCCGATGATGCCGCCCAGGATTCCACCTGCGGCCGCACCGATCAAGCCACCTTTCACCTTGTCGCGGCTGGTCGTCGCACCAATCACTGCACCCGCCGCCGCTCCAATCGCCGCATCTCGGCCCGTATGACGAACCGGTTCCCGCGGCGCGGGCGGATAGTAGGTGCCCTGCGAACTCCCGGCGCTCGACGAGCGCGATGCCGTGCGACGTGCCGGTGCGCGATAGACCGGAGCCGGCGTCCGATAGACAGGCTGCGGGGCGCGAGGCGTCGCGGTGTACTGCTGCGCCGCGCCATAGGCGCCCATCTGCTGTTCATTCGGTGAGACGAACTGCTGCGCCTGATAGGGCTGAACCTGGGCCGCGAGCGCGAGATCGTTTTTCAGCGCGTCATCCGGACGTGAATCGGTGCCCCGGCTGCAGGCACCGATCAACGCCAGACCTAGCACTGACCATTTGACGACGAGTATACGCATCCGACCTCTCTGGTGGGGAAAACGACTCACTGACGGTCTCCTACCAAAGCAGGTGCCAGACCACCGATGAACCTCTTCAGCACGGAGTTAACTGTACTTTTCGTCCGACTGACGAGAGTTTGCCGTCCTCTTTTTTCTACATCGGACTCGGACGCCAAAGGTTGGCGTCAGCATTGCGTGACCGGGGTCACACGCGCATTATGCCGCGTTCGACACACTCGGAGGTTACATGCACCATCCCATGAAGCGCCTGCAGGTCGCGGCGCTGTTCGCTCTCTGTGCGGCAGGGTCGGCCGGAGCACAGCAGCCACCAGCAGCGCCGGCCTATGTCTCCCCGGACGTCGGCGCCATCGCCCCGGACTTCACGCTGCCCGCCGCGACGCGCTACGGCGTCCTGCGAGACTCGATCAAGCTCTCCGACTATCGAGGCAAGACGGTCGTCCTTGCCTTCTTCTTCAAGGCGCGGACAAAGGGCTGAACGGTTCAAATGGAGGCGTACCGTGATCAGTACGCCAAGCTCTTCAACAATGGCAAGAACGTCATCGTGCTCGGCGTCAGCGTCGATCCCGATACCACGCTCGCCTCGTGGGCGCGCGACCAGCAGACGCCCGTACTCTACGCGAGCGACGTCGATCAGAAGGTCGGCAAGTCGTACGGCGCAATCAGTGGCAAGTTGGACGATCGCTCGCTCTTCGTCATCGATCCGGCAGGCCGGATCGTGAAGCGTATGCAGCCGTTCAATGTGTTGGCGCAGTCGTCCTACGATGATCTGGAAGCAGCGGTGAAGCAGACGCTCGTACCTCGCTGACGCACCCCAACCTCCCTCACGCGACTCTCGTCTGACGCAAAGCACAACTGCTCGCACGCTTCTCACTGAGTTGTACGACGCAGCCATCGCCGGGGCAGCTCCCGGACCGGTGACGGCTGCGGCACTTCGCGACTTTCAGGCGCGGCCCGGCCAACGACTCTGGCTCTACGCCCTTGGCAAGGCCGCGCACCCAATGGCCGCCGCAGCGGCAGCCACGCTTCAGCGCTCACTGCTCACCATCGCTGGCGGTGTCATCGTCTCTCCGGAGCCAATGACGTCGCCGTATGCGACGGTCGTCGCCCTTACGGGCGACCACCCGCTGCCCGGCCGGCACTCCTTCACCGCGGCGCAGCGCATCGGCGACACGGCCGCCGGAATGCGCAGCGACGACGTCGCCATCGTGCTCTTGAGCGGCGGCGTCACCAGCCTCATCGCCGCCCCACTGCGCGGCATGGCGGAATCGGATCTCGGACAGCTGTTCGAGCTGCTGCTCGGCTCGGGGCTCGACATTCGAAAGATGAACGCGGTCCGCAAGCGCTTCACCCGCTGGGGCGCAGGCCGCATGGCGCTTTCCCTCGCTCCTGCGCGAACGCACGTCTACGTCATGAGCGACGTCCTCGGCGACGACCCTGGCGACATCGGCTCGGGGCCCTGCGCACCGGACCCGTGGACGGTGAAGCAGGTCGTCGAGCTATTGACGCAGTCGCATTTGCTTCCGCGCATCGCGCCCGCCATGCGTGACTACCTCACCGGCGTATCGCGTGGCCTCATTCCCGAGACGCCCAAGCCGCCGCATCCCGCCTTCGCGCACGTTTCCACACGCGTCATCGGCAGCAACCGCCTCGCACTCGACGCCGTGAGCGCGCACGCGCAGCAGATCTCGCTCGACATCGAATCCATACCGACGCCACTTCAGGGAGACGCCGCGACCTCAGGCGCACAGATCGCCGAGACGTTGCTCCAGCGCGCACAGCAGGGACGCACGGGATGCGTCGTCTGGGGCGGCGAGACGACCGTGCAACTCCACGCCGCGCCGCCTGCAGGCAAGGGCGCGCACGCGCTTGCGTCGGCGGAAGCGCCGCCGAGCGGCGGACGTTGCCAGGAGCTCGCACTCGCTGCGGCGCGTCGGCTGTCGCAGAATGGCGACGCCGGACGTCGCATCACGATCCTCGCCGCCGGCACCGACGGGCGCGATGGCACCACCGACGCCGCTGGCGCGTTCGCCGACTCGACGATCTGGGAGCAGATCCGCCGAGGCGGCCGCGACCCCGATGTCGCCCTTCAGCGCCACGAATCGCACAGCGTGCTCGGCGCCGTTGGCGCGCTACTTCCCCGGCGATTCACCGGCACGAACGTGATGGACGTCGTGATCGGCTTGATCGAGTAGCGCTGTATCGCGCGGAACCGTGAAGCGTGGTTGATGATTCGTCGCCATGTCGTCCCGACAGGAGCGCGCAGCGCGACCGGGGGACCTGCGCTTCGCGATCATCACGCCTTTCGCTATTAGATTTCTGGAATGTCTCACTCTCCATTTACCGTCGGGATCATTCAGGATTCCGCCTCCACCGACCAGCAGGCGACGCTCGATGCGAGCATCGTCCGCATTCGCGAGGCGGCGGCGCGCGGCGCACAGATCATCTGCCTGAAGGAGCTGTTCAACGCGCCCTACTTCTGCAAGTCGCAGAAGTGCGAGCGGTTCGACATCGCCGAGTCGATCCCCGGCCCGACGACCGACGTGATGCAGAAGCTCGCAAGGGAGCTCGACGTCGTGCTCATCGTGCCCGTCTTCGAGAAGCAGGGCCGTGGTGTCTACCGCAACTCCGCCGCGATCATCGATGCCGACGGCTCGCTGCTCGGCGTCTACCGGAAGATGCACATCCCGGACGACCCGATGTTCAACGAGAAGTACTACTTCGCACCGGGCGACACCGCGCACGACGACCGCATCGACACGATCGGCGAGATCGCCAAGCAGGCGAGCGGTTTCCGCGTGTGGCGCACCAAATACGCGAACATCGGTGTGCTCATCTGCTGGGATCAGTGGTACCCTGAAGCGGCTCGCATCACGAGTCTCCTCGGCGCCGACATCCTCTTTTATCCGACGGCCATCGGTTGGCATCCCGCGGAGAAGGCGGAGTTCGGCGACTCGCAGGTCGACGCGTGGCGTACCATTCAGCGCTCGCATGCCATTGCAAACGGCGTGTTCGTCGCGTCGCCGAATCGCGTCGGGCACGAAGATGACGAGCCGGGCACGCTCGGCCTCGAGTTCTTCGGACACTCGTTCATCTCCGATCCGTTCGGCCGCATCCTCACCGAAGCGGGCACCGAGGAGGCGATCCTCATCGCGACGTGTGATCCGCAGCTCATCGAGGACACTCGGCGCAACTGGCCGTTCCTGCGTGACCGGCGCATCGACGCCTACGCGCCGATTCTGTCGCGATACCTCGGCGCGTAGGCGACGGTCAATGGCACCATACACATGGCCGGCTGAATGGCAGCCGCACGACGCCACATGGATCGCCTGGCCACATCACGAACCGGATTGGCCCGGTAAGCTCGAGCCCATCCCGTGGGTCTATGCGGAAATCGTGCGCGTCATCGCCATGCATGAACGGGTCGAGGTGGCGTGTCATGACGAGGACGTGCGCGCGGCGGCCGCAGCACACCTCGCCGCGCACGGTGTCGAGGGCAACGTCCGCTTTCACACCATCCCCAACGATCGCGTCTGGCTGCGCGACTCCGCCCCGACCTTCGTCCACGACGAGAAGGGCGACGTGGCGTTGATGAACTGGGGCTTCAACGCGTGGGCGAAATATCCCAACTACGCGCGCGACGAGAAGGTCGGCGAGGCCATCGAGCGCATCACCGAGCTGTCACGCATCGAGCCGCAGCGGCCGGCCCACGACGGTCGATTGATTCTCGAGGGCGGCGGCATCGAGACGGACGGTGAGGGTACGTTGCTCGTCACCGAGGAATGGCTGCTCTCCGACGTCCAGGTCCGCAATCCCGGCATGGACCGCGACGGCTACGAGCGCGCATTTCGCGAGCATCTCGGCATTCGCCAGACGATCTGGCTCGGTGAAGGGTGCGTTGGCGACGATACGCATGGGCACGTGGACGACATCGCGCGTTTCGTCGCGCCTGGCATCATGGTGCTCGCGTACGAGGAGGATCCTGCCGACGACGAGAACCATCGCCGCTCGGCCGACAACATGCGCCGGCTCGAGCTGGCCGGCGCGGACGATGGCGCCTTGAAGGTCGTCAAGCTTCCCTATCCGCGCGCCGTGGTCATGAACGGCGCGCGGCTGCCAGCGAGCTACGCCAACTTCTACATCGCCAACGGACTCGTGCTCGTCCCGACGTTCAACGACGCGAACGATCGCATCGCGCTGAATGCCATCGCGACGCTTTTCCCCGACAGGAAGACGGTCGGTATTCACGCCGTGGATCTCGTGTGGGGGTTCGGCACGCTGCACTGCCTGACCCAGCAGCAACCCTCTCCGCTCATCACGGGCTGATGCGGTCTCGGCGCGAGCGGGTTCGCTCCTTGCACTCTGGCTCGCCATGAAGATCACGCTCCTCAGCGAAGACGCGATCCGCCTCGAGCCTACGGCTGGCCCCCTGAGCATCGAGGCGCCGACGGCAGAGATGTCGTACTCGCCCTTTCACATGATGGCGAGCGCGCTGGCGTCCTGCACCTTTTCGGTGATGCACTCCTGGGCGACGCACAAGAAGCTCTCCGTCGACGACCTCTCGATCGACGTGCAGTGGATCTTTGGCGACGATCCGCATCGCGTCACCGACTTCGGCGTCGTCTTCGATTGGCCGTCACTGCCCGCCGAGCGCATCGCAACGGCGAAACGCGTCGCCGCCCTGTGCACCATTCACGCGACGCTCTCGCATCCGCCGCGCATCGACATCCTCGCGGCGGGTGAAGTCGAGCACGAGCACCACCACGACCCGGCACCCGCATGACGGTCACCGTCGTCCGCTTTACCGTGGCAGGACAGGACGCGCCGAGCGCGGGCCTGGGTCGCGCATACACGGTCGTCTTCGATGGCGATTGCAAGGTGTGCACGAAGCTCACGAAGGTGCTTCGCGCATGGGATCACACGAATCAGCTCGAGATCGTCTCGTCACAGCAACCGGGCGTGCAGGCGCGCTTCCCGTGGATTCCCGCTCGCGCGTACGTCGAGGCGCTTCAACTCATCGCCAAAGACGGAACCACGTGGCAGGGTTCGTCCGCCATCGAGCAACTGCTCACCGTGTTGCCGCGGGGCCGCTGGATCGCGTGGGTCTTCAGCATCCCGTTCGCGCGCACGCTCGCCGACCGCTTCTACAAGTGGTTCGCGCGCAACCGCTACAAGATGGGCTGCGGTGCGCACTGCCAATCGAAGCCGCTCGACGTCATGTGGGACGAGGCCGAGCGGGGCTGACGTCGCGCCCCTCGATCGTCGCCGCGTTCTCCGCGCGCTTGCGAGCGACCACCATCTCCTCGAGCCATTGTTCGATCAGCGCGGCTTCCTCGTCGTTCAAGGTCTCGCTGTCGTGCTCGACGCCGTTGCTCGCGACGCCGCCACTCCGCTCGATCATGTTCTCCACGACCTTCGACCACGTGTGGCTCTGTAACCGGTCGCCGAGTGTGCGCATGGCGATGAGGTCGATGATGTTTGCCGCGCGGTCGTAGACTTCGATCTGAAAGCGCACGGCGTCGCCGCGTTCCTCGCACAGGAAGCGCACTGCGCCAGCGAGCGGATGACCGGCAAGCGTGATCAACGTGACGCGGCGCGCTTCGAGTCCCGTGACGCGAACTTGCACGTGACCGCGCATCGGTAGCGAGAGCGTGAGCGTTTCGCCCTCCACGATCGCATCGTTCGACGTCGGCTCGGCGCCAACATCGACGAACACCGGCGTGACGTCGTTGAAGTGCGCGAGGAGCTGCTTGAACAGCGCCTCGGGTGTGCAATCGTTTCCGGTGATGTCCGCCCAAAAGCGCTTGCGCTTCAGCGAGCCGATGCCGTCGTTCGACAGCTGCTCTGGCTGCTGGTCGCAGAGCGCGCGAAGTCCGGCGTCGAGTCTCGTTGGCTCGATCCCGAGGGTCTCGGTCAGCGCGTTCGTCGCGCCCGGTGCGATGACGTTTCCTTCGCGCAACATCTGGAACTGGTCTTCACTGAATCCGACGTCCCATCCGACGAGCGAGATTGCCTTCGCGCCGATGGACGCGACGACCTCGGGCAGCCCGATGGCGTGGACATCGCGACCCGTGATGGCATTGAACCGATCGAGCAGGTCGTTCTGGCTCGTCTGTTCGTCGCCGGCGACATCGAGCTCTCGACCTGCGAGATCGTCACGCTCGACAACCTCGGCGAGCGCGAACGCCGCATCTTCCCACCAGATGGGTTGGAAGGGCTGATCGCCTTCGCCGATCTTCGGCACGATTGGACTCGCGCCGCGCACCATGCGCAGCAGCATGGAGATCTGCGCGTCGCCGGGACCGTACACATTACCAGGCCGGCAGATCGTCCATGCTCCATCGAAGTCGCGAACGATTTCTTCAGCCGCACGCTTCGAGCGATGATATCCAGACTCGCCCCTGTCGGCGCCGAGTGATGAGACGAAGACGAAGCGCTTCACACCGGCGCGCTTCGCTTCGGCGAGAATGTGCTTCGTGCCCTCGACGTTGATCTTGTCGAACGTCGTCTCCGGCGGCGCTTCCTCGACGATGCCCGCCATGTGCAGCACGGCGTCGCAGCCATCGGCCGCGCCACGCAACCCGGTCGGGTTCGTCACGTCGCAGACGCGAGCGATCACTCCATCGGGCCACTGCCGCGCATCGTCCGTCGCGTGGCGTGACACGAGCACCACCGTGTGCCCTCGGCGCAGCAGCTCCGTGACCGTGCCCGTACCAACGACTCCAGTTCCGCCCGTGACGAGTATGCGCATGCGGCTGGCAAAGGCAGATTGGGTGCCAGCGACGGCGCAACTGAGATATCTTGTCGCCTTCGCCGGCGCAGCCGGCCACTTCCACTGCTTCGCATGCGCATCGAGACGCTCGCCGTTCACGCAGGGCACGCCCCGGATCCATCAACCGGCGCCGTGACGACGCCGATTCATCTCTCCTCCACCTTCGAACGCGAGCCTGACGGCGAATATCGCGGCGGGCATGTGTACGCTCGCACGTCGAATCCCAATCGCACGTCACTCGAGCAGGCACTCGCCGCGCTCGAGAATGGCGAGTCGGCGTTGGCGTATTCGTCCGGCTCGGCGGCGACGATGGCGGTGTTCCAGGCGCTCGCACCGGGCGATCACGTCATCGCGCCTGCTGACGCCTACTATGGAACGCTGCGTCAGCTGCGCGAGATCTTCGTCGGCTGGGGATTGGAGATGGACGTCGCGGACATGACCGACCTCGATGCCGTAGCGAGACTGCTGCGACCCACCACGAAGATCGTCTGGGTCGAGACGCCGTCGAATCCACTCGTGCGCGTGGTCGACATCGCGCGTCTCGCCACGCTCGCGCATTCCGTGGGGGCACGCTGTGTCGTCGACAACACGTGGGCGACACCCGTGCTGCAACGCCCGCTCGATCTCGGCGCCGACGTCGTGATGCACTCCACCACCAAGTATCTCGGCGGCCACAGCGACCTCCTCGGCGGCGCGCTCGTCGCGAAGAAAAATGACGATTTCGTCGAGCGGTTGAGCCTCATGCAGAAGGTCGGCGGCGCGATTCCGTCGGCGTTCGACTGCTGGCTGCTGCTGCGCGGCATTCGCACGCTTCCCTGGCGCGTGCGTGCGCACTGCGGGAACGCCATGATCGTCGCGCGATACCTCGAGACGCACCCCGCCGTCGAGAGGGTGCACTATCCCGGGTTGGAGTCGCACTCCGGACACGAGATCGCTCGGCGGCAGATGAGCGACTTCGGCGGGATGATGTCCATTCAGATCGCCGGGGGCGAGAAGGCGGCGCTCGACCTCACGCGCAACCTCACGCTGTTCACTCGCGCCACCAGCCTCGGCGGCACCGAGTCGTTGATCGAGCATCGCGCGTCCGTGGAAGGACCGACGACCATGGCGCCCGTCAACCTGCTCCGCGTCTCGATTGGATTGGAGCATCCGGACGACCTCGTCGACGACCTCCGTCAGGCGCTCTCCGCTCTGCCAGTCGTCTGAGCCGTCGCGGGCCGCCGCAGGCCCCGCTTAGCTTCAGGAATGCCCGCGATCGCCAAACCTGCCGTCCTCCTCCTGTCCGGCGGCCTCGACTCCACGACGATGCTCGCCCTTGCCATCCAGCAGGGGTTCGACGTGCACGCCATGACCTTCCGCTACGGCCAGCGACACTCCTCGGAGATCGAGGCTGCTCGTCGTGTCGCGCGGCAGTACGATGTGAGGGATCACGTCGTCGTCGACATCGACCTCCGCACCTTCGGCGGCTCTGCCCTTACCGCGGACATCGAGGTCCCGAAGGACCGCACCAGCGACGACATCTTGCACGGCATCCCGATCACCTACGTGCCGGCGCGCAACACGATCTTCCTCTCCTTTTGCCTCGCCTGGGCCGAAGTACTGGGCGCCACCGACATCTTCATCGGCGTGAATGCGCTCGACTACTCGGGCTACCCGGATTGTCGTCCGCAGTACGTCGCCGCCTTTCAGGCGATGGCCAACCTCGCCACACGAGGTGGCGTGGAGGGCACGAGTCCCATGCGTATCCAGACGCCGCTCCTCCACCTCACCAAGCGTGAGATCGTCGAGCTCGGCCTCTCGCTCGGCGTCGACTATGCGATGACGGTGAGCTGTTACGACCCCTCGCCCGAGGGAGTCGCTTGCGGTCATTGCGACGCGTGTCAGTTGCGCCTCAAGGGGTTCTTCGAGGCTGGCCAAACGGACCCGGCGCCGTATGCCGCGATCCCATCGGTACCGGTCTGACATGCCCTACGTCGTGAAGGAGATCTTCTATACGCTGCAGGGCGAAGGACAGAATGCAGGCCGGCCGGCGGTCTTTTGCCGCTTCAGCGGCTGCAACCTCTGGACGGGCCGAGAGCAGGA
Source organism: Gemmatimonadaceae bacterium (assembly GCA_039915865.1). GTDB lineage: Bacteria > Gemmatimonadota > Gemmatimonadetes > Gemmatimonadales > Gemmatimonadaceae > AG11. The sequence goes on from JBDSML010000155.1 coordinate 19,561, forward strand.
TCGCCATAAGGCGGTCTGTCAGTTCTGCGACACCGACTTCTTCGGCATCGGGCCGGATGGTGGCAAGTTCTCCTCGGCCGGTTCGTTGGCCGATGCGGTGCTTTCGCGCTGGCCTTCGGTCGACCGCGGCAGGGCCGTGGGAGGCACACCGCTCGTCGTCTGCACCGGCGGCGAGCCGCTGCTCCAGCTCGACGAGCCGGCCATCGATGCGCTGCACGGGCGGGGCTTCGAGGTGGCTGTCGAGACGAACGGCACGCAGCCCGCACCCGCCGGCATCGATCACATCTGCGTCAGCCCGAAGGCCGACGCCCCGCTCGTGCTGACACAGGGACACGAGTTGAAGCTCGTGTACCCACAGGCCCAGCCCGACGCCCAGCCTGAGCGTTTTGCCGCGCTCGATTTCGGCGCCTTCATGCTGCAGCCGATGGATGGGCCCACCGTCGAGATCACGCGGGCGAACACGGAAGCGGCGCTCGCCTACTGCCTCGCCAATCCCCAGTGGCGCCTGAGCCTCCAGACCCACAAGATGTTGGGGATCCGGTAGCCGAATTCGACGAAACGGCGTTTTTCGGCTCACGAAGTTACAAACCACAAGCTATTGCGTCATATACCGTTACAGACACGGCTGTGAGCGCCATCACGAGGTCGGAACACCGTGAAGGTTGACCTCGGCGCAATCGGCCAATAGCATCTCCAAACCTCGGTCGTGGCCACGCAGTCGCGGCGAGCCCCGCTGATGCGATCCCTACCAGCATCAGCAGTCGTTCAAATCCGATCTCATGTCCTTTTCCGCCACGACAACGTTGCGTCTTCGCGTGTTGCGATCCCTCTCGGGATGCGCACTCGTGCTGGCGTGCGCAGGATCTGCGGGAGCACAGGCACAGTCAGAGGCGAAGCCGGAGGCGATCGACGCCGCGAAGCCATTCGCCGCGTGGAGCGCGTCGGTGCACAACGTTCGGGATTCGCTGGTTTCGGTCGCACGCGCCCAGATCGGCACGAAGTACGTTCGCGGTGGCAATTCACCGGAGGGCGGCTTCGACTGCAGCGGCCTCGTTCGCTACGTCATGGCGTCGCTCAAGGTCAGCCTTCCGCGTACCGCTCGTCTCCAGGCGACGTCAGGCCTCGCCGTCGTGCGCGACACGACCCGTCTCCGCCCAGGCGACCTGCTCACGTTCGGAAAGGGCAAGCGCGGTCAGGTCAGCCACATCGGTATCTACATCGGCGGCGGGAAGTACGTGCACGCCAGTAGCGTTGCCGGTCGAGTCATCGAGAGCGACATCGGTCGCACGGCATCTCCGTTGGTCCGTGCGTGGCGCGGTGTTCGTCGCGTCGTCTCCGGTAGCGGAACCGACTCGACACGCAAAGGCGACGGGTGAACATCGGGTCGCGACTGCTGTAAAAGTGTTGGCAAGAAATTCAAACGGTCGCGACACCCAAGGGTGTCGCGACCGTTTTTATTTCGAGATCGTATCCGATGATCGGTACCATTGGTGTTGGCCTGTCAGGGAAAAGCCCAACTACGCATCGCAGAAAGACGCAGCGGCCACGCGAGCGCAGAGCGACGCAGTAAGTGGGGCTACTTCAACCATTGCAGTTACAGCGTCCTTTCTGCGTTCGCGCAGCCTGTGCCGCGCGCGAAGCGCGCACTGCGTTCCGTAGTCAAGGACGCTGGTGGGGACGCGAGTCAAGGACGTGCCTTCAACGCTCCCCCCGAACCGGCGCGAGCGCCCGTCCCCCGAAAATCCAACTGCCCCAGCGAATCGACCAACGCCGCCGCCCGATGCGTCGAATCCGCCTGCATCACGCCGGGCGCCAACTGCATCGTCGACCCCAACGACGCCTCGCTCACACGCCCAGAGCGATCGATCGTCGCACAGAGCACTGCCCCACGATTGAGCGGCTCCTTCAGCGTGAACGGCCCATACGTGAGCAGGTTGCCGAGCGAATAGGCGATCAGCGCACCGCGCTCCCGCCATTCGAGCGCGCGCAGTACATGCGGCCCGTGGCCGACCACCAGCGCCGCACCGCCGCGAACGGCCGCGTCGGCGAATGCGATCGGATTGCCGCGGTCGATCTGCAGGAAAATCTCGCTGGCATTGCGTGTACGCTGCGCACCAATCCCCTCGGCACCGAGATGCATCGTCACGATCACGATCGGATAGCGCGCGGCGGCGCGTGCGACATGCCGATATACCGCCGCGGTGTCGCGCGCGTCAGGCGACTCCGCTGATGTGTAGAACCCCAACACGCCGATGGTGTCTCCAGCGGGAGTCGGCACCGGCGTCGCTATCGTGTCGCTACCCGTCACCAGCACTCCGGCGCGCGTCAGCAGTGCGATCGTCGTATCGCGTCCGTCGTCGCCGGCGTCGCGGGAGTGATTGTTCGCCACGTTGCCCACCACCTTCTGCTGCCGCGCGACGTCGCGGATGGCATAAGCTGCCGCCACCGGCGAACGGAAGGCATAGCAATTCGTCGACTTCTTTCCGCACTTGCTCGGCGACGCCCCGCTCCCGATCGCCGACTCCACGTTGAGCAGCACGACATCCGCGCCCTCGACGAGAGGACGCAATGGCGCGATGAGGCTGTCCGGCGCGTCGCTGCGCTGGAATTCCGTGCGCAGCTTCTTCGACGCCAATCTCGACCACTCGCGGTCGAGGTTGGTGCCGAGCGTGACGTCGCCGCCGGCACAGACGCGCACGGGGCCCGACAGCTCGGCCGTCGCCAACGTGTCATTCCGCGCACTTGGCCTCACGCTGCGCGGCCGGCTCGCCACCGCACGACGGACCGGCGCCTTGGGCGGCACGACCGCGCTGTCTCGCTTCGCCCGCGCGACGCGCACGCTGTCCGCTGCGCGCGTGCCGCTCGGCGCCGGACTGATCGACGGCGGCACGGACGACGGACGCGATGCCGGCGTCGACGGTGCGGGCGCCGGCGTGGGCGCTGGCGCAGGCGGCGACGCGCACCCCACAGACACCACGAGCACGACTGCTGCTATCTTCATCCGTCAAAGCTTCGTGGTCGCGCACGCGGCGTCAATCGTTCTGGCAGAGCGGGAGGAAAGATCGGATGAAGGAAGTCACCATCGCCGACATCGGCGAGTTGAACGCGTTTACCTCCAGACGTAGCTTCCTGCGGCTCATCGGAGCCGGCGGCGCACTCGTGCTGCTTCCCGGACTCTTCGCGGCGTGCGAAGACAGTAACAACACCGGTGGTATCAGCGGTCCAGGCTCCGGCGCCACGCTCATCATCGATTTCGCGCTCGGCGACGTCGCCGTGCTGCAGTTCGCGTATTTGCTCGAGCAGCTCGAGGCCGCCTTCTACTCGCGCGTCGTCGCGAGCTTCGATGGCTCGGACATCACTGTCGCTGAGCGTGCCGTGCTCACCGACATCCGCAATCATGAAGTCCTGCATCGCGAATTCCTGAAGGCGGCGCTCGGCAGCAACGCGAACTTCACCGTGGCACCGATCTACGGGGACATCGACTTCAGCAGTCGCGTCTCGGTGCTCACGGCGGCCAAGGGTTTCGAAGACCTCGGCGTCGCCGCCTACAATGGTGCCGCCCAATACATCGCAGACGTGAACAATCTCCTCCTCGCCGGGAAGATCGTCTCCGTGGAAGCACGGCACGCCGCTGCCATTCGCGATCTCATCACGCCACTCGGCGCCGACTTCGCTCCCACGTCGTTCGACAACGCGTTCAGTCCCACCAAGGTCGCGCTGGCGACGCAGCCGTTCATCGAGAACCGGCTGGAATTCGCAAGCACGCCGACCGCTTTCGTGCAGGGGCCGAACAACAATGGCAGTGTTTGAGAAGATCACGATGACGACCGATGCAGGCCTCCTCGCCACGATCGATCCGGAGATCATGACGAGCGTCGAGGCGCGCGCTGCCGAAATCGTGCGCGGCGAGCCGGTGAGCTCCAGGCTCGTCGCGATGCTCGCGCTCGGCTCCATACCCATCGCGCTTGGCGCCCTCGCGAAAGACGTCTACGGTCAGGCACCTGCTGACGTGCTCGACGTGTTGCAGTTCGCGCTGCTACTCGAGTACCTCGAGTCGGACTTCTATGCGCAAGGACTCGCTGCCACTACCCTGATCCCCCCGACGGACCGCATTGTCTTCACGACCATCGGCTCGCACGAGTCGGCACACGTGATCGCGCTTCAGGGATTGATTCAGGGCAAGGGTGCCACGCTCCGCACCAAGCCGGCATTCGACTATACGGCGAAGGGCAACGTGCCGGGATTTGCATTTCTTCCGGCGCAGTACCCGACGTTCACGATGCTCGCTCAGGCGTTCGAGGATCTGGGAGTGCGTGCGTACAAGGGTCAGGTTGGTCGTCTGATCAACGACAAGCGAGTGCTGACGCAGGCGTTGGCCATCCACTCCGTCGAAGCGCGTCACGCGTGCGAGGTCCGTCGTCTCCGCGGTAAGAAGGGCTGGATCACCCTCGATAGCCGAGACGATCTGCCCGCCTTCACACAGCCCATCTACGATGGCGAGGCGAATACCGCCCATGGCGCTGTGAATGTCTCTTCGTTCGCCGAGGGCTTCGGCGGCGACACTGGCGCGAGCCAGGCGTTCGACGAGCCGCTGACGATGGCACAGGTGACCGCCATCATCACGCCGTTTCTGGCGTGAATTAGCCGCAGCGAGACGGTCGCGGCGTCAGCGGACGGTCGTCATCACTTCCGCACGGCCGCGACCATCGTGCCGGTAGCACGCCTGTGCGTTGCGAGCGGGAGCGGTTCCGGACATCGTGCCGCGCGTGCCGGCCGCCAGCGCCGCGATGCCCGGTGGCGGAAGGATGCGGCCGAGTGCGTCGCGTCCGGTCGCGTTCCGCTGCGCCTCCGCCGCATTCACGCCCTGAGTCTGCCCGCACGCGCGCAGGACGCGCTCGTAGCCGTTGCCGAAGTTCACGAGCACGGAGCCGTCGGAGAGAACGAGGTATTGTCCTCCCGCGACGAGAGAGCCGTCGGGCGTGTAGTAGTACGTGGGCTGGATGATCTGCACAGGCGCCGCCTGCGGAGGCGGGGTCGGCGTGCCGGCGTAGCCCACGCGAGGACGTGCTGGCGCAGGTGCCGGCGTTGGAGGAGGCGACGACGCGCGCTTTGCCGGTTCCTGGGCCTGTAGTGCGGTCGCAAAGCCCATGGCGACCATCGTCGTAGCAACGAGTCCACGCATCGGTACTGCCTCCACCAACTCGAGAAAGACCCACCGGATGCCGTCTTCGGCGCTACCTCATTACCTCGGCAGCGGGGGACTGTTCCCCACCCGTCTACTGTCTGACGATCTGCCCTCGAATCTCGCCACCAGGAAAGGCGGCCGTATGGAGATTCACATACGCCGTCCCGTTGTCGAAGAGTGTTCGCAGCGAGTCGCCGGAGATGGTGATGTTCCCCTGCGTGATCGGCCGCGAGAGGTCGATGGAACCGGTGGCCACCGTGCCCGACTGCGCGAGGATGGTGAAGGGCACGATCACCGAGCCAATCACCCCGGCGGATCCGATGTGGACATGGGCCACGGTCAGTGGCGTCGCGAATCCCGAGGCCGACACCGTATACGTCACGCTCGTACCGGTGCGATTGAACGTCGCCGTTCCTGTCGCCGCGGTTTGCACGCCAGGCACTTCGCGCGCGCCGGTCAGCGCTGCGACATACGTCGCGTTGCCCGCCGCCAACGCGCCCTCGCTTCCACATCCAGTGAGCAGTCCGCAAACCGTCATCGCCATCGAAATCAGGACGCCAGGCCGTGATCGGGCACGCCACGACACGTCGTTCATCTGCTCCTAGTGTTCGACACGCGCCGCTGACGTCGGCCGCAGCTGCAAGTACAGAAAAAACCCAACGGGCGTCCGCGTTCCATACGTCGCCTCCACGGAAGCGGGCACGACGTTCACTGCTGCTCGCCCGCCAACCAGCATCTCGATCGACCGCATGCTTCGAACGCGCCGCGTGGCGCCACCGCTGATGGCACGGATGTCGTACAACTCGGTGAGGTCGCCGCCCAGAAACCCGAGCTCCTCCCCGCTCTTCTCGACGCGCTCGGCCCGAAAGAACAGCTGGGCGCTCGCATCAACGGTGAGATTCGCCTCTGCGAGAAGACTCGACGAATGGTGATGCGGAGACGCGTCGGGACCACCGTGAAGGATCAGGTGACTGGCTCCCGCGTGATGGTGAAGGTTCATGCCCCAGATCACTGTGGTCGACAGCTGCCGACCGCCACCCAGCGAATGCGACGTCATCGCTGACCCGCCGTAACGATGCATTCCGTGGTCGTGTCGAGTCGCTCATGTGACGAAAGATATGCCCACCACGACGACACGACGATGCTCGACGCGGGGGCCCAGCTCACACGGCCACTGTAGGAATCGAGCGTCGCGTCGCGAAAGTCGACGACAGGATGCGTCTCGTCGGCCTCCCGCGCGTTGAATGTCGATGCCTCGAGCTGTAGCGTCCCCGTGCGGGCTCCGAACGTCACGACACCGACGCTTCCGTGACTCGCGTCCTGCCAATGATGTCCGATCGGCGCCACCGGATCATACTCTGCCGACGGGCGGTGCATGAACGGTGTGGGACCGGCCGCTGGATCACCGACGAGGCCCGCGTACAGGAACACCGCGGTACCGTGCACCACCGATTGCTCGAGCAACGCGGCGAGCTCCATCACTCCCGCGTGCGGATGCTGGCGATCGTGGATGACCGCGTGTCTGTACGTGCTGCCGGTCTGCAGCAATTCGGGATATCCACTTCCACCGAGCACCGCAGGCTCGAGGCGGGTCATCGCGCCCAACTCCAATCGGCCGGCACCGATGGAGCGCGACGCCATGAACATTTCCCAGTCGATGAGGCCGAACTGCCGGTCGCCGCGCTTCGTCCGCTGCTCGTCGTACGTCAGGGATGCGGCTCCGTGAGCCGAGAGCATCCACGCATTCGCCGGCCAGATGAACGCGTGCGTCGACGGCGATGCACTGGGAATCCAGGCGGTGCCTGACATCGTCATACCCGGCGCCTCTGCTCCTGCCTGATGCATCGGCGCCATGTCATGCTGCGCCAGGAGCCGCTGCCCTCCGGTTTCCGAGGGCAACGGCCGTCAAGGCGACCCGAAGTCCCGCGCGCACGATGGACATCGCGGCGACGGGGGAACTGAGTGCTACTGCTTCGTGATCTGCCCGCGGATCTCGCCGGCGGGGAATCCGGCCGGAGCTGGCCCGGTGTGGATGTTGGCGTAGGTCAGGCCTGCGAACAGCAGCTTCTTGAGGGAATCACCATTGACCCCTGCCGTGATTTGATTGGCGGCGTTGAGCGTCGTGGTGCCGTGCGCTGCGCCGGACGTTGCACCAACGGAAAACGTGGCGCCGGCGAGCGTGGCGAAGTTGATCGTCGTGCCGGCGTTCGCACCCGCCGCCGCCGGGCCGTGAATGTGACCGAGTGTCACCTTCGCGGTGAGTCCAGTGAAGGTGACGTCATAGGTGAAGACGTTCGTCGACGTGTCGAGCGTCGCGGTGAAGGTACCTGTTGCCGGCGAGACGACAGCTGGCGTCTGGAATTCTGCCGCGGCGTTCATCGTCGCCTTGAACGTCACGATCTTGGACACGGGCGGCGTCACGGGGTCATCGCTTCCGCATGCGGCAATGGCGACAGCGGAGGCGGTCACGAGGAACAGCGTTCTTGCGCGTAACAGCATGGACATGTCCGGTGCGAGGGGTGGGCGATGCGAGCACGAACGCCAGCAGCGGCAGTTGTACACACTCCACCCCTTCGGATATGAATAGGTCACAAATGCATGCATTTGCACTTAAACATTCCTTCCAACGGTCATTAGTTGCCGAAACTCATCGCTCCTGAACGCGCAAATGGCGCGCAAGAACGAGGTTCTCGCGCGCCAGCAACGTCCTCAGCGACAGGGCCCTACCGCGGAAGCTTGATGTTCTCGCCACCGATCGTGATCACGAAGTCGTCGCGACGATTCTTCGCGAATGCGGCTTCCGTCGTCCCCTGATCGACGCTCCGTTCCTCACCGTAGCTCACCACGTCGAACCGCGCATTGTCGACCCCCTGTGTCACCAAATACCGTCGCGCCGCGTTCGCCCGCCGCAGGCCGAGCGCAACGTTGTATTCGTTGGAGCCGCGCGCGTCCGTGTTGCCCTCGATGCGGATGCGCATGCCGGGATTCGCACGCAGCAGCGGAAGCTTTCCGTCAAGCGCGTCCTTCGCATCGCCTCGAACGTCCGATTGATCGTAGTCGAAGTAGATCGGCGCATTGATCATTGCGCGCGCGTCGGGCACCGCCCGCGCAGCCGCCTCGCGCGCCGCGCGGGCGCGATTGGCCGCGTCGATCGAATCCTCGCGCAGCCGGTTCGCGCGATCGAGGGAATCCCGCCGCGCGCGAGCTCGATCGGCCTCACGGTTGTCGACGACGACCGCTTCGCGAATCGGCACCACTGGCTCTTCCTTGCGCTCGGCGCCGAGCACGAGGCTGAGGCCCGCGCGCGCCTGAGCGTTCGCGTAGGACTTGGTGAGCGTTCCAGCGCCACCACCAACACCAGGGGTGAAGACCGGACGCTTCGCACTCGGCGCGATCATGCTGGCGACGTCGAACCGCAGGCCGAGCGCGCCGGCGAGCATCGCGCGAACGCCGATCGCCGGCGAGAGGATGAAGTCGGAATACTGGTCGACGCGACTCGATCCCGCACCCGCGCTCAGGATCACGGCGTTCCCCGCCATCGAGCCCCATGGCACGTTGTAGTTCAGCCGTCCGACGTAGTAGTTGATCTGCGCCTTCGAGCTGCGCGATGCATCTGGATCGGCCTGTGAGTACGAGGCTTCGCCTTCGAGCTGCCAGCGATCCCAGATGAACACGCCGGCACGCCCGCCCGCCCCACCGCCGAGCCGCTTCGTGTGTAGCTCCTGATCAAGACGATCCAGCTGGAGGAAACCGCCCAGCTCGACCGCGCCTGCGCGCTGCGCCAGTGCGGCGCGCGTGGGATGCAGCAATGCGATCCCGACGAGTGCGGGCACGACGAAATGGCGGACGTTCGCTCTCACTTTCTTTTCTCTCCACGTGCGAGGTCAGTTGCCGCCGGGCTTCCCGGGGCGCGCGCTTCCACCATCCACAACGTAGCGCCAACTCCCGTCTCGCTGCCGCTTCCATACCGTCATGTACTTGGAGTAACGCACGATCAGCGCGCCGTCGTCCCGCTCGCCGTTGAATACCGCATTGCCCACGGTGAAGCCGAGGTCGCCGCTCTTGGCCATCTCGCCTTCCACCGGGTGCCACACGAGAGAGCTCTTCTTGCCAGGCGGGCCGAACGATTCGGTGATCGCCGTTGGTCCGGTGATGAATTCGCCGGGCCCGGAGAATATCTGCGCGTCCTGCGCCGCATAGCGGCCGAACGCCTCACCGGTGCCGAATTTCGTCGCGTCGCGAGAGAAGTCGGTGTCTGCGGCGCGAATTTCCTCCATGGCACCGCGCTGGCGCGACAGCGGAACGTCCGCGACGACGGAATCCGCCGCTACTGCCGGGAGTGCGATGGCCGGCGGTGGCGTGCCGTAAGTCTCCGCGTAGCCAGCGATGCGCCAGCCCGCTGTTTCGCGTCGCCAGAACGCGATGTACCTGTCGATGCGAAGCGCCGGAGCGCCGGCCTGCGCCAATCCGTAAATGGCGTAGCCATACGTAAATCCGGTGTTATGGTCGCTGCTCGCCTCGGCGCGCACGGGCTGCCAGCGGACACTCGCATTTGTCCCCAATGATTCAGCCGCCATCACGGCGCGCGAAGCCAACTTGCCGCGCAAAATGGGTAGGCCGCCACGCAGGTAGAGGACATCGCTGGCGAAGTTGCTCGTCAGTCCATCCGCGAAGCCCAGTCGACTGACTGAATCGGCGCGTCCGATATCTGCGCGCAGCAATTCATCATGCGCGGCTTCCGCTTCGGACGACGGCGCGAGGAGTGCAGCGCCCGCAAACGACGGACCTGGCTGTCCGCTGCGACAGCCGGCAGCGCCAAGGACGGTACAGAGTACTGCCCATCGAGTTCGCAGGAGCATGCGTCGTCGCACCGTAAGGACCTGGTTGAGCCCGTGATCTCCCCCTTCACTCTAACCCAGCGCGCCGCGGTTTCGCCACCGCTGGCGGACGGGGCCGCAAACAGATACCCCGGCCGGGAACGATGGTGCGCCCGACAGTGTAGGTTAATTGCGACCCGCGCCATGTTCGGCGTGGCGCTGGCACTGCATCGGTCGTCCTTTGATCGACGCTACCATGTATCTCAAGCGGCCCAATCAATCGGCCGCGATTTTCCCGCCGTTGTGACGACTCCACGAAAACGTTCGACCCGACGCAGGGGACGCGGCACCGCCGCCACCCAACTGACGTCCACATCCACCAGCCGCACCGCGTACGCCGAAACGAAGCGGTGGCTCATTCAGCAGCATGGCGCCGTCTGCGCCTACTGCGGTCGGCGCGTCGCTGCCACGACGATCACGCTCGACCACGTCGCCCCGCGGCGCGGCCAGAGTGCCTACGATCGGCGCGACAATCTCGTCCTTGCCTGCACAGACTGCAACGGGGCGAAGGCCGACATGCCGATCCTCGCCTTTCTGCTCCGCAAACGCGAACGGGCGTCGATGCTGCGCCGGTTCGGTGCCCACCTGAGCCCGATGCTGGTCGACCTGATCCGGGCGCTGGCCCCCGATGGTGACACGCCGCTTCCTCGAGTGAAGGAGACGTTCGATGATCTCTTCACGGACGACGAGTCGCCGTACCACGAATCTCCGTACCGCGATTAGCCTGGCCGCTCGAAGTAGTAGGCCTCGACGAACCATCGCCGCACGCGCCTGAGATCCGACGCATCGGCGTGAGTCGCCGCATCAGCGTTTTCCCCAAGAAAACGCACGGCGAGCATGGTCTTCAGCCGCACCATCGCCTCGATCGCCGGAAGACGAGACGCACGCGCCTCGTGTGCGAAGGATCGCACGACATCCCGCACGAGACTTTCCCTGTCATCCGACACGGCAGTTGCCTCGACGACGCGCGGCGCAAGCAGGCGCGGACCACTGACCGACAACTGAGTCGGCTTCGCGCGCCGCGCTGATTCACAAAGACGCTCGAGCTCCTGCACGGGCGCACTTTCCCACGCCGGCGGATAGGGCGCGAGTCGCCGCTTTCCCGCCGCGCTGACGAAGGCCAGCCAGCCTCGTTCCAAGCCCGCGGACACGCCACGCGGCGCTTCCGAAGCACGATGCACTTCGAAGACTTCCCACGTCGTGCCGGCCGAGTCTTCGAACGTCCGTGCGGCCACGTCGCCTTGGCAGAAGAAGTGAAGGCCGCGGAAACCAGAGGCTTCCGCGGCGTGCATCGAACAACGGGGCAAAGACCGTTCCGTAGTCGAGCTCGATCAAACCTGCTGTGGCGCCATCCGGCCGATGGCGTCGTGAAGCGTCGTCGCCTGACGTGCCAGTCGCTCCACGCGTGCCTTCACGATGAGTGACATTGGCTGTCGCGAGAGTGGCGTCTCCATATCCGGCAGGCGAACCGGAGCCTTGGCGCCTTCCAGTGCACGCGCGAGATCCTCGAGCACGGGCGTCAAGG
>JBDSML010000158.1:0-104510 GCA_039915865.1 Gemmatimonadaceae bacterium
GGTGAGCCGTTCCGATCATTCGCGATCAGGTGGAGCGCTTGCACTGGGTTATACGTAGCCGGGCGCGGCTTGCGCATTGGCCCTCCAGAATGATTTCGCACTAACCCGGAACGTCTGGCGCCGGGACGCCCTGTACCAATAGTAACCCTCAAAGGTCCTAAAGCACAGTGGGGCATCGTCTTGCGTATTAGTCTGCGGATTGCGGCCATCCTTGGCCTGTGTTTCGGCTCCGCGTGCGGGCCCCGCGCACATATCCCTCCTCGACCGGTAACGGTACCGGGCGCGCTCGACGACTCGGACACCGTCGCCAGGCTCGCGCGCAGACTTGCACCCGTTTTATACCTGCAGCGCGATGAGTGGTTCCCTCTCAGCCGAGCAGTTGCGGTCGTCCACCCAACCCGGAGGATCATCGCCTATCACCTGCTCTGGAAGGACGACGTCCACGGTTCGTGGATTCCCTTCACCGTCCCCACCGATGAAGAGGTCGTCTGGGTGGCCTACGACAGCACCACCGCACCCACCGACATCTGGACTTTCTGGCACGGCTCCATTCTCCACACGGACTGGCGGGACCGCGGCACGCCGGCCATCGACGTCCAATGGGGAAAGCACGGATCGCTGCCCCGAGGCATCATCGAGAGCGACCTCCCCCGCGGACAGAAGCTGAACGACTTCTACGCACTGGCCTTCATCGGCCTGCCCGACATCCTGCTCGGCAAGCTCACCCGTCCGGGCCCGTCCGGCTTCTTCCACTCCTATGACCGCTACCGCGATTTCTCGCGGACCATGCGTCTCGGTGACTCGCTCGACGTTGTCGTTCGCTCGGAAGACCCGCACGAATCGCTCGTTGCGGTATTTGGAAAGCCCTATTCGCGGAAGCGGCAGTGGCCTGATCTCGGGAGAGTGTTGCCCGCAGGACCGTAAGTCGTTGTGCAGATGCTCTAGTCGCATCGCGTGCCCGCCGGGTGCCGCCGGACTTTTATTACGATTGACTCACTCCCTCGTATCATCTCCTGCACTCCGGTTCGAAGCGCAGCACGCCGAAGGGGTGAATGTGGAGCTGGCGTGCAATAGCGCAGATTCTCGCGGCTTTCGCAGCTACTTCGGACGGGTCGTGCGGGGAGGAGTCCTCGTCATCTCCATACGCGACTATGCCGGGATGGTTCGTCGCACTCCCGGCGTGCAGTCAAACGCGATCCATACCGAACGGACAAGCGGTTGCTTGTCGTACAGGCGTGGGAATGGGACGGCGATCAGCGCGAGGTCCGGCCGTATCTCACGGGTTGGCACGTCGAGGGCTCATGCGAGATGCCGCTATTGCGGAGTCGCTTCTACGCCTCTCGGTGAGACGCCTGCTTCAGCTCATGCGTGAGGCAGGGTTCGTCGAAAACGGAGCGGCACGACGGGGTGCCGTTCATCCGGTGCTCGTCGGAATTCGCCCGTCGGAGTGAGTTGACTCCACTCGATCGGTGTTTTCATGCTGGCCGATCGAGCGTTTCTACGCCATGTTGTCCACCATGCACGCTCGCCCTTCGTGTGGTGATGCGCGCATTGGTTGGACGCGCACTGCGCTAACAGGGTATGATGCGATAGCAATTGTACTCACAGTGCGCGGCAGTAAGTCCGTTCGGCTCGTCGACATCGACTGCATTCGGGCCAGCGGCAACCACATGACCGCGTAGCACCCACCGCCACTACCTGGCAGAGGAGACGCAGCGATGGCAGCGAAAAAGAAGGGGCGTGGTACCAAGCGCAGCACAGCCAAGAAGTCCAGCACCAAGCGCAGCGCCCCGGCGAAGCGTTCCGCAAAGAAAGCGGCGAAAAAGGCGGCCAAGAAGGGCGCCAAGAAAGCCGCCAAGAAGGGTGGCGCAAAGAAGGCCGCAACGAGGAAGAGCGCTCCGAAGAAGGCCATCAGACGGAGAGCCCCGGCGAAGAAGAGCACGCCGAAGAAGGCTGCACCCGCCAGGAAGGCGGCTCCGGCGAAGAAGGCGGCCCCCAGGAAAACCGCTGCCAAGAAGTCAAACTCGCTCGTCGCTCGCGTGAAGCGTGTCGCGACCGGTGTGGTCGAGCAGGCGCAGACGGCCGTCAGTCAGGGCGTCGACGCTGCGAAGGAGTTGGGCGAGAACATCGTGGATCGCGTTACAGGCTGACGCAGTTCCTTCGCTTGCGTGCCGCGCCGGTGTTCAGCCGGCGTGGCGCGCGAGGAAGGCCACGACAAGATCGGCTACTGTGTCCTTGCAGTAGTCCACCGTGATCACGTGGCCGCACCCGGCGACCCAGTGTTGCTCCATCGGCGCCCGTATCTTCTCGAGCGCGCCGAGCGCGAGCTTGCGTGGAATTCGGTTGTCCTGCTCGGAGTTGATGACGAGCGTCGGCTGAGTCACCGCCGGCAAAGCGCGCAGTCCTTCGTGCGCCGTCCGTGCGAGCGCCGTGAGCGCACCCGGCGAGAACGTCCCATATGCGCGGCTCTGCGCATCCGCCTCCCTGTCGTGCACCGACGCCTCGCCACGACCCCGCAGATACGGAGCCGTGAAGCCCCAGAGAGGCGCCATCGCACGGACCCACCGTACGTCTGCCGGCGGCGCGAGATACGGCGCAAGCAGCGCGAGAATGTGCACGTCCGGCGTTTCCACGGCGAGTCTCGCCGCGATCGCTCCGCCCATCGACAGCCCCACGAGTCCCACCCAATTCCTCGAGGGACGCATGCCGGCCAGCGCGGCGTTGGCCGCCTGGTAGTAGTCGTCCGCCGTGGCTGTTGCGAACGCGCGTGGCGAACGACCGTGGCCTGGCAGCAGCGGCGCGAAGACGGTGTATCCTGCCGCGTGCAGTCGCCCGGCGAGGTAGCGGAGTGATTGTGGCGTGTCGCCGGAGCCGTGGAGCAGGAGGAGGCTGCGGCCGTTCGTCCCCTCGAGACGGAAGCTCTGTGCTCCTTCGGCAACACCTTCGCTGTCCCTCGTGAAGCGCGCCGCGTATTCCGCCTCAATCGTCCGGCTCACGCGACGACGATTGATCGCCGCAGCGAACAGCGCGGCGGCCGGCGCGAGGATGATGAGGGGAATCAGGTCGGGCCTCTCACGCTCGCGTCATCAGTAGCGACGCATTGAGGGATCGACTTCGAGACTCCATCGATCAATTCCACCATCCAGGTTGCGCACCTTGTCGAACCCCTGATCCCGCAGCCAATCCACCGCCGCCTGGCTCCGTGCTCCGTGATGGCAATAGACTACCATCTCGACCTCCCGGTTGAGGGAGTGCACCGCATTCGGAAGCGAGTTGAGCGGAACGAGGCGAGCGTCCGTCAGGCGGGCGATGGCCCATTCGTAGGGCTCGCGGACGTCGAGGAGTGCGATGCTCGCGCCGTCGCGCAGCCTCGCATCGAGGCGGAGCGGTGTGATCTCGTCCATCTCCTCATCGTCGATGACCGACGTGTACTCATTTTCCAGCGACGGCTCCTCGGAAGTCGTCACGCCGCAGAACGCATCATAGTCGATAAGCGACGTGATCTCGCGCGTTCCGCATGCTCGGCACTCGGGGTCGCGTGGGACCTCGATGGTGCGAAAGCGCATGCGGAGGGCGTCCACGAGCAGCAGTCGTCCGACGAGCGGCTCGCCGGCGCCGGTGATCAGCTTGATCGTTTCTGTCGCCTGAATGGTGCCGACGAGTCCTGGCAGCACGCCGAACACCCCGCCCTCCGCACAGTTCGGGATGAGTCCGGGGGGCGGTGGCTCGCGGAAGAGACACCGGTAGCAGGGCCCGCCCTTCGCGCCGAAGACGGAGGCCTGTCCGTCGAATCGAATCACGCTGCCATACACGTTCGGCTTGTCGAGCAGGACGCACGCGTCGTTGACGAGATACCGCGTCTGGAAGTTGTCCGAGCCGTCGACGATGATATCGTACGCGCCCAGCAGCTCCATGGCGTTGGCGCTCGTGAGGCGCGCGTGGTACGTGGCAACGTCCACGTGCGGGTTGAGATCGCGCAGCCGCGCTTCTGCCGAGGACACCTTCGGTCGTCCGACGTCGCGAGTCCCGTGCAGCACCTGTCGCTGCAGATTGCTCAGTTCGACGACGTCGGCGTCGACGATACCCAAATGCCCGACACCCGCAGCAGCGAGGTAGAGGGCGGCGGGAGAGCCCAGTCCACCCGCTCCGATAAGCAGGACGCGCGCAGCCTTGAGCCGGCGCTGACCCTCCTCGCCAACATTCGGGAGGATCAGGTGGCGGTGGTAGCGCTGCAGTTCGTCCGGCGAAAGTTCGGCGTGTTCGTCCAGCGGCATCCGGTCTCGAGGTGTGGGTCGAGAATATAAGCCCACGAGCCGGACTTCGGTTCAGGCGATGGCGTTCCGGCCGGAATTGGATGCGTCCGACAGCACACGAACGAGCATCGCGTCGGCCGCACCACCGGACAGCCGCTCGAACAGGCGCGCGGACGGAACGACGTACAGCGTATTGCCCGCTCGCTCAACGAACCCTTCGCCCGTGAGGCGTCCGAGCACGAGCGAAACGGATTCGCGCGTCGCTCCGACGAGCTCGCACAGCAGTCGATAGTGCGCGCTACCGAGCTCGATGCGTCCGTCGGTGTGCAGAAAGCTGTCGTGCGCCGCCATGCGCTGCAGCGCCGCGACGAGGCGTTGTTCGACACTCAGCGTCGTGAGCTCGCGCAACTTGTCGAGCAGGGCCGAGCGCTCCGAGAGAATCTGTCCGATGAGCGAGATGGCATGTGTCGGTTGCTCTCGCACGAACGCGCGAAACTTCGCCGAGCTGAGGAAGAGCGTCTCGGTCTCCTCGTCGGCGCGCGCGTCGGTGGTGTAGACAGCATTCGACGAGAAGCCTTCCGCGCCAAATGTTTCACCAGGCGTCGCAATCCAGGGGACGAAAGCGCGTCCCGCGCGCACTCGACTGCGCAACACGACACGGCCGTGTACAACGACGAACACACCATCGGCCACGGCGCCGCGTTCATAAATCTGAAAGCCCGACGGCCACGTGGCGCGCGCCGCGTAGCCCATGAGTGCGTCTCGCTCGACGTCGGACAGTCTGGTGATCGTCAGCTCGATTCGCTCTTGCATGTGCGCCACGGCTGGAAGTTCTCTCTCGTTTGTATTTGCGGCGACGCAATAGACGGGCCCGTATCGAGCCAAAATTGATTCGAACCCGTCACACTGTGCCGAAGTGCCTACACAACTACTCGAACGTGGTAGTGCCTGCCTTCACTGTTGAGCGATCGCGGCACGCGCCGCCGCAAGCGCGCGCGTCGCCGCATCGAAGCGCTGCGCGAGATCGGTGAGCTCGGTCGCCGTCAGCGATTCATCGTTCGCACGGATCGCTTCGTTCACCGACGGGAACACCATGTTTGCATATCCGTTGTCCTCATCCGCCACGTAGATGAGGTTGCGATACCACGGCCGCGTTCGGAGACCCTGCGGACGTGCGAGTGCGCGCTCAACCTGCAGCAGGGCCGTGTTCACCGCCAGACGACGATCGCGCGATGGCGCTCCGCTCGCGAGCGCTGCATCACGCGCCGTCGAGAATGCGCTCGCCTCCTGCTCCATCCGACCGATGGCCGCACGAAGCGTCGTCGTCGAACCGCCCCACTTCTTGGCGGCGAGTGAACGGTCCATCGCCGGGAGATACCGTTGCATCGTGCGGGCGAACTCCACGTAGTCGTACGGCAGGATGTCGGCATTGGCGAGCCGCAGCAACATCGCAGCGCCGAGTCGCGCCGAGGTCGCATGATACGCAAACGTCGAGTCGCCGAACCTCGTCATGAAGGCGAAGTCGTCGTACTGCGAGTGATACACACCCCCCGCACCACCAAAGCCCCACTCGGCGATCGGAATACCGAGATGGTTGTAGAAGCCGGCGAAATCTGAGCCACCACCAGGATCACCCATCGCGGGTTCAGCGGTGTCGGCCACCGCGCTGTAGCGACGCCACTCCGCGTACACGCTTCCCTTCCCGCTCGGATCAGGCACGCTGCGCGCGATGTCACGCAGCGTCGCACGAAGCGACGGCGATCCGCCGCCACCGAAGCGCGCGCCGGATGCGGCAACGTCCTGGTTGAGGTACGCGATACCTCCCTTCATGAGCCGCAGCGAATCGTCCTCGACGTACTCGGAGGAGCCCATCAGTCCCCACTCCTCGGCGTCCCACGTGGCGAAGATGATCGTCCGCTTCGGCCGATGTCCCGACTTCACCGCATCGGACACGGCGCGCGCTGCCTCGAGCACGCTCACCGTTCCGCTCACGTTGTCAGCCGCACCAGGACCCCATCCGTCGCGGTGTCCACCGACCATCACGATCTCATCGGGAAACTCGGACCCGCGAACGACGCCGAACGTGTCGTAGATCGGCTTCGTGCCCTGCGTCGCCCGATCGTCGGCAACCCGAACGCGCGCCTTCAGTGGTCCGGGACCGACGTGATATCGAAAGGCGAGCCCGCCCTGCCAACCTTGCGGAACATCTCTTCCACCGAGTCCATCGAGTAGCTCGCTCGCATTGCCATAGGAGATCGGCACCACGGGAATGTGCGGGATCGTCATCTTGTCCTGCGTGAGGCGAGGCGCACCGGCGATGCTCGGATAGCCTGGGGTCGCCGGATCCCCCGCGCCGTTGAAGACGCTGCCGCGCTGCACGCCGTCCTTGTTGCGCATGGGGCCTTTCGGGTACACGTCGCCGGTCACGTAGCCATCCTGCTGCGGATCGCTGTAGATCAGCAGCGCCGTCGCACCGTTCTTCTCCGCTTCGCGCGCCTTGATCCCGCGGAACGACCGACCGTATCGAGCGACGACAATCTTTCCCTTCACCGAAATGCCGAGTGAGTCGAGCAGCGCGTAGTCTTCGATGAGGCCGTAGTTGACGTAGATAATCTCGCCGGTGACGTCACCCGCTCCACTGTGTCCGTTGACCGTCGGATACTGCCACAGTGTCGACGACGGATCGCCAGCGACGGGCGGCTCGGCAAGCGAGAGCGCTTTTGGTCGCGGCGACACGCGCCACACCTGCACCGCCGTCGGATGCGGGATGAAGACGTCGTACTGCCGCACTTCCGTTTCGAGCCCCATCGCCTTCATCTGCGCGATGACGTAGTCGCGCGTGCGCGCTTGCGCCGGCGTTCCCGCAACATGTGTTTCGGCGGACAGGATCTTCGAGTGTGCGCGGGCGCGCGCCGCGTCGGGCCGCGCGATTGCCTGCGCTTCCACGGCACGCTCGGCAGTCGCGTTGGCTGGCGTGTAGCCTGGCGTCGATCCCTGTTGAGCGCCGGCCACGAACGGAATGACCAGTGCCGAACAGAGGAGTTTGAAGAGGGCTGAGCTGGGGGACATGACGGTCCGGTAAAATGTGAGAGCTTCGAGCTAGTGGCTCATTGCTTCGCGAATACCAGTGATGACGAACTGCACGGCAATTGCGGCGAGCAGCAGACCCATGATGCGCGTCATAACGCGAATGCCGGTCTGCCCGATGCGCTTCACGAGGCGCTCTGCGAGATGCAGCGTGATCCAGGAGAGGAACAGCGTCACCACGATGGCGGCGTAGACGACGACTGTCTGCGCCGTCCCGCGTGCCTGGCCAGAAAGCACCATGATCGTGGAGATGGCGCCTGGGCCGGCGAGCATCGGCATGGCGAGCGGCGTCACGGCGACGTCGTCCTTCGCTTGCCCTTCCGAGATTTCCGCGGCGCCCTCCTGCGTGGAGCGGTTGCCGCGCAGCATGTCCATGGCGACGAGCCAGAGAATCAAGCCGCCGGCAATGCGGAACGCAGGCATCGTGATGCCGAACAGCCCAAAGATACGGCTGCCCGCTGCGGCGAACGCGATGAGGATGATCGCTGCTGCAATCGCAGCTCGGCGCGCGGTGACCTGCCGCTCCTGCGTCGTCTGCCCGTCCGTGATGACGAGATATGTCGGCACTACGGCGATCGGGTCCACGATGAAGAGGACCCGACGCGAACGTCACGAGCGCAAACTGCTTGATGTCGTCCACGTCAGTCGTACTCGCTCATCGCCGCGGCGATCGCCACGCGCAGCCGGCGCTCGCGGTCCGGTCCGTCGTCCAACGTTGTCGCGAGTGAGCCAAACAACCGCAGCATCTCGTTCTCAAGAAACGGCTCACGCTCGCGCATGCCAAGTGCGTCGAGTGAGTGTTCGGCAAGCGCACGCAGGAGCTTCCTTGTCTCCTCGTCGAGTGTGGCGAGTGTTGGCGGTGAGGCTGGCGGCGGAAGCGGAGTCTGCTCACGGCGACGAGCACCTGCGTCGAGCATCGCGGACATCGTCGCGAGCGTCACGACGAACGAACCTGCCGTATGCTCGCTGAACTCGGTGATGACGCCTTTGCGCTTCAATTCGTGAAAGACGCGAATGCTCGTCTCGCGCACGACGGATACGCCGCCTTCGCTGTTGTTGCCACGGCCGGTGATGATCAACACACTGCCCGATTGCTGCGCTTGATGCTGCCGCAGCCACGCCTCGACACGTCGCGCCGCTTCATTGGCCGTTGGCAGCGACGTCCGGAGGTTCAGTGTGCGCGTTGCGCCGAATTGCACTTCGTCGAACGCTTGCTGCAGCCCAGTGAGGCCTCGGACGCGGCGCTCCGCCATGGCAGTCTATGGCGGTGTGAGATGCTGCAGCGCCTTCACGAGCACGCGCCCATCCAGCGTTTCCGTCGGCGGCACACCGGCCACTCGAGCCAGCGTCGGCGCGATGTCGGCAACGAGGGCGCGCTCCACATAGCGGCCCGGCTTGATCCACGGCCCGTAGAAGATCACGGGCACGTGGGCATCGTTGTCATAGGGTATTCCATGCTCCGCAATCGTCGCACCCTTCGGATACGCGCCTTCCACTGGCGCGAACACCAGCTCAATTGGCACGTCCGGCGGCAACATGTGAATCCAGCGTCGCGTGACCGCATCGCGAATGGTGTCTTTCTTCGCGAGGTCGCGCACGAAGTCCGCTCGTGCAATGCCGGGCGTCGCGCGCAATGCGCGCGCAAGCTGCGACAGGATCGCATCCGGATCGGCGGCGCTTCCCACGAATGCCCGACGATTCACATAGACGGCTGCGCCGTCAAGGGCGATCGCCGTGGTGTCCACATGCGCATTCCGCAGCGCGGCGCTCAGTTGCGTGACGACGGGCTTCAGGTCGTAGCGAACCGGCGTCGGGCGCCCAGCACGCCGGGCACTGAGTTCCGGAAACGGCGTCACGCCGTGATCCGCGGTGAGTGCAAGGACGATCGTGCTCGAGTCGCGCAGTTTGTAGAGCGAATCGATCAGCGCGCCAATCGTGCGATCGAGCCGCAGAAGGTTGTCGTGCTGCTCGCGTGAATCGGGCCCGTACCGGTGACCGACGTAGTCTGTGGCCGAGAGCGAGATCGCGAGAATGTCGGTTGCGGAGCCGGCGCCGATCCCCAACTCCTGCATGCCCTGGAGCGCAGTCGCGACGGTGAGCTCGTCCATCCATGGGGTGTACGGCAACTCTGCCGCAGCACGCGCGGTGTCCGTTGGCATCACATGTGGAAATGTGAAATTCCGTCCGGCATTCTCGAGCGGCTCGCTATCCGGCTCGGCGTACGAGCCCGCCGGAAGCAGCAGGTTCCATGACTGCCCGGCGATCTTCTGCGGAGTGCGTCGTGCATTGATGGTGCGGATCCACGTCGGGAGCGTGTCGCCGTAGTACGTGCTCGTCGTGAATTCGCCATTCGACGTGGCATACCAGAAGACGTTTTGTTTGGCGCGACCCATTGGAAGGATCGCCCCACGATCCTTCCGCGACACCGAGAGGCCGCGGGCGCGCGGGTCTCGCGTGCGAAGCCAGTCCATCAGCACCGAGCCGCGAAAGCGATATGGAGATGCAGGCAAGTCGCGCGACGTCAGCAGCGGCGCCTGCGGATCGAGCACACCAGTCGTGTTGCTCACGATGCCTGTCGAGCGCGGAAAGCGCCCCGACATCGTCACGGAATGCCCTGGTGCTGTTTCCGTGTTGGCGTGGTCCTGAAAGGCGTTCGTGAAGAACGCGCCGTTCTGGTCAAGTCGTTTGAGGCCACCCGTGAGCTGCGTGCTCCAGCGATCCACATAGTCGGATCGCATCTGGTCGACGGTGAGGAAGACAATGAGCTTCGGGCGGTCGGACGTCAGCGACTGCGCGTCGATGCGCGCGACAGGAATCGCCAGGCAACTCAGGGCGGCGACCAGAACCGTGAAGCGTCGCATCGGTGATAGCTGGCGGAAGGGGAGAATCACGCTGGGCGGTGGGAATCTATACCGTGGTGAACACCCTGCGTCACCTGCTCACGCCGCGCGAACGACCTCGTCGAGGACGAGGTTCTTCGAGAAACAGATCTCGTTACAGGCAAACCGGCGCGCACAGCCGAGGCAGTCACGACGGATCTTCTCCGGATACCGTGCGCGATCGACACGCAGATATCCGATGGCCGAAAAAAACTCCGGCTGCAGCGTCAACGCGAACACGTCATGGATGCCACGCTTGCGCGCCAGCTCCTCGACCGCGCGCACGATCGCGCGGCCGAGGCCCTTTCCATGTGCCTCCTGCGACACCGCGATCGCCGCAACCTCGGCCACACTCGGCGAATACTCCTTGAGTGCACCGCAGCCGAGGAGCTCGCCAGCACCGTTCTGCACGACGACATAGTCGTCGATGGCGAGCGCGATCATCTCCGGCGTGCGCCGCAGCATCTGTCCTTCGTTGGCGTAATGATTGTTCAAACGCGAGATCGCCGCAGCATCCTGCGGACGGGCCCGTCGTACGAACAGGTCAGGTGCCATCAGAGAACTTCCTCGAGGATCTGCAGGCCGCGCAGCAGTTCGTCCTGCGTGGCCACGAGCGGCGGCAACAGGCGGACGGTATAGTCGCCCGCCGAGCAGACGAGCAATCCGCGACCGAGCGCTTCGCTCACGACGTGCGCCGACGTGCCCATGACGTCGATGCCCCACATCAGCCCCGCGCCACGCACCTGACGGATGCGGCTGGTCCGGTGCGCGATGTCGTTGAGCTGCTTGCCGAACCACGAACCGGTGGTGCGGACGTGCTCGAGGAGCTTCGGATCGGACAGACGCTCGAAGACATGCAGCGCGACGGAGGCGACGAATGGTCCGCCACCGAAGGTCGTACCGTGATCACCGGGCTTCACGGCCGCGGCAATCTCGTCCGTCATCAGGATGGCGCCCATTGGCAATCCGCCGGCGATGGGCTTCGCGAGCGTGACCATGTCTGGCTCGATGCCGGTCTGCTCGTAGGCGAACAGCGTCCCCGTGCGACCAAGGCCGCACTGAATCTCGTCGAGGATGAGCGCGATCTGTCGCGCCTTCGTGATCGCGCGCAGTTCGCGCAGGAAGCCGGGGTCGAGCACACGCACGCCGCCCTCTCCCTGCACGGGCTCGACGATCAGCGCCGCAACAGTGTCCTCGCTCAACGCGGCGTCGAGCTCGCGCAGGTCGCGCTCGAAGATCGACACGCCCGGCGTGAGCGGACGGAAGGGCAGGCGATACGACGGACGATCCGTCGCGGCGAGCGTGGCGAAGAGGCGGCCGTGAAACGCACCACGCAGTGCGATGATCTCGTGCTTGGCGTCGCCGAGTGTGCGCGCCCAGCGGCGCGCGAACTTGAACGCGCCTTCATTGGCCTCTGCACCCGAGTTGCAGAAGAACACCTTGTCGGCGAACGACTTGGCGACGAGCGCTGCGGCGAGCTGCTCGCCTGGTGACGTGCTGTAGAGGTTCGACGTGTGGATCAAACCGTCGGCAGCGGCGTGCATCGCCGCCTTGAGGCCCGGGTCGTCGTAGCCGAGCGCATTCACCGCGATGCCAGCCACGAAGTCGAGGTATGGCTTGCCCTCGGCGTCGTAGAGATACACGCCGCTGCCACGCACGAACTCGACCGGCGCGCGCTTGTAGGTGCCGAGGATCGGGCTCACCATCGCTGGCGGAAGGCCGGCGCTCGCGGGCTGCGCTTCGTGCGCGGTGGCAGGGGACATCGAATTCGCGGTTGGTGCCGTCATGCGCATACACTCCCCACTCGTGTCAACACGGTTCCACGATCGAGTTGCTCGATCGCGGCAATATCAGAGATGCGGACCCGTTCGACGCCACCCTCCAAGGCCTTCAGCGCCGCCTGGAGCTTGGCGCTCATGCCGCCCTGTGCTGTGCCATCGTCGATGAGCTGCTGCGCGTCGTCCGGCGAGAGCATCGAGATGGGCGCGCCGTCTTTGAGTACGCCTTCAACATCAGAGACGAAGAGGAGATCGGTGGCCTTCAGGGCGACAGCGATTGCCGACGCTGCGTCGTCGCCGTTGACGTTGAGCGTCCGTCCCACTCTCGGATCCAGGCAACAGCTCACGGGCGATATCACCGGCATGTAGAAGCTTCCGGTCAGTTGCGAGAGCAGGGGTTGGTTCACGTGAATCGGTACGCCGACGAATCCGAACTGCTCGAAATCGAGCGGCTCTGCGACGATGATTCCCGCGTCCTCACCCGACAGTCCAATCGCTGGCACCCGCTCGGCGCACAGCGCGCTGACGAGTCGCTTGTTCGCAGAGCCCGACAGTGCCATCCGGATGATGTCGATGTCCGCCTGACTCGTCACTCGGCGTCCGCCTTTGAACTCCGCCACGACGCCGTACAGCTTCTGCAGCGTCGAGACTTCGTCGCCGCCGCCATGAACAACGGCAATGCCTTCCGACGTTGCGTGCGTTGCGCCCTCAGGAGGGAACGTCGCACGATGCGCAGCGGCGAGCGCCTTGATGAGCGCGGGATCCGACTGCGGACGTCCACCCACCTTGATGACACGCGTCATGCCGGCAACCCCATCGCTTCGTCGATGCCGAACATGATGTTCGCGTTCTGGAGCGCCTGACCCGCCGCGCCCTTCACGAGATTGTCGATCGCTGATGTCACGAGCAGCGTCGGCGCACGCATGCCGCCGATGATGGTGGCGGTCATGCGTACCACGTTGCGGCGCACCACGTCGTTCAGCGTCGGTTGCTCGCTCACGACTTCGATGAACGGCTCGTCCGCATACGCGTCGCGGAACGGAGCGAGTGCATCGGCAAGCGGCGCCACGAGCGGTACGGTGATCGTCGAGAGGATGCCGCGCGCCACTGGAAGGAGGTGCGGCGTGAAGATGAGCTCTGCATCGCCGCCGAGTGTGGCGATGGTGGCCGTCATCTCCTTGAGATGCCGGTGGCTGTTGCCCACACCGTAGGCGCGGTAGTCAGCGGCAACTTCAGCGAAGAGCAGCTCCCGCTTCGGCGAATTTCCTGCGCCGCTGACGCCGCTCGCCGAGTTGGCGACGATCGTCGCAGCAGGCGCGATGAGGCCCGCGTCGACCAGCGGCTTGAGCGCCAGCAGGATCGACGTTGGATAGCATCCGGGGTTCGCGACGATCTCGGCGACCTTGATTGCCGAGCGTGTTTCGGCGCCGAGCTCGGGCATCCCGTATACGGCGCCACGCAGGTCCGGGGCGTTGCCCGGTCGCAGGTCGCTCGACAGATCGACCACGCGCGCGCCCGCGGCGCGCGCACGTTCTACCCACGGCAGAGACGCACCGTGCGGCAGCGCGGCAAACACCAACTCGGCGTCGCCCAGCGGTGCGTCGTCGGTTGCGGTGAACTTGACGTCCTTTCGGCCGAGACGCACGGTCTGCCCCCGCTGCTCATTCGCCGTGGCAAAGGCGAGCGAGAAACGTGGATGCTGTGCGATGAGCGCACACAGCTCGCGACCGGCGTAGCCGCTGGCGCCAAGGACGCCGACAGGGATTATATTCACACTTTAATGCATAATCATGCATTTACTATTGGTCAATCCCCGCTTCCCGATACCTGCAATTCGGTGTACACTGGAGCCAGCCAATTGGAGGACCGATGACGAAGAAGCAGATGCGCCAATCCGCCATCCGAGACCTGGTTTCGGCGCACGTGGTGGCGAGTCAGGAGGAGCTCCGACAGCTCCTCTTGGCACGCGGTATGGACGTCACGCAGGCGACGCTTTCCCGCGACGTCCATGACATCGGACTCGCGCGGGTTTCTGCCGAAGATGGCGTGCGCTACGTGTTGCCTGGTTCGCTGGATGCGGATGATGATAACCCTCTGCTGGCAAACCTCTTACCTCAATTGTTCTCCAGGATCGGTGGGGTGGGGGAGTTGATCGTCCTGCACACTGTCCGAAGCGGCGCACAACCGATCGCCGAAGCGATCGACCAGGAGGAGTTCGACGAGGTGTTGGGCACTATCGCCGGCGACGACACGATTCTCATCGTCACGAAGTCCGCCGAAGCGCGCGTGCAGCTCACGCAGCGACTGCTCGAGCTGGCTGGGGAATCCTAGCCGCCCAGGTGGCAGAGGCGACGGACCCCACAGGGTTGACTAGGGTACGTTTTCTGTGTAAATATGCAGGAGTTGTGCATAATCTTATTCAGGAGCGTCCATGCCCCGCACCATTGTTCTCGCCTATTCTGGCGGACTCGACACCTCGATCATCGTTCCCTGGCTGCGCGAGCATTATGACGCGCGTGTGATCTGCGTGGCGGCTGACATCGGGCAGGGAGCTGACGAACTGCGCGGTGT
Source organism: Gemmatimonadaceae bacterium (assembly GCA_039915865.1). Classification (GTDB taxonomy): domain Bacteria; phylum Gemmatimonadota; class Gemmatimonadetes; order Gemmatimonadales; family Gemmatimonadaceae; genus AG11. The sequence continues at coordinate 14,569 of JBDSML010000158.1, forward strand.
GCGTGAGAAGGCGTTGGCCTCGGGCGCCGAGGAGTGCTATGTCGAAGATCTGCGCGAGGAATTCGTTCGCGACTTCATCTTCCCGACGCTCCGCGCCGGTGCGGTCTACAATCGGAAGTACCTCCTTGGCACCGCCATGGCGCGTCCGCTCATCGCCAAGCGGCAGGTCGAGGTTGCACATCGGGTCGGCGCCGATGCGTTGGCACACGGGTGCACGGGCAAGGGCAACGATCAGGTCCGCTTCGAGATGACCTTCGCCACGCTCGCCCCCGAGCTACCTGTCATCGCGCCGTGGCGCGAGTGGGATATCCGCAGCCGCGAGGACGCCATCGATTATGCGACAGCGAAGGGGATTCCCATCGCCGCAACAAAGGAGAAGATCTATTCGAGGGATGCCAATCTTTGGCATCTCAGCCACGAAGGCGGCAACCTCGAGGATCCGAACTCCGCGCCGAAAGCCGACATGTTCATGCTGACGACGGAGCCTTCGCAGGCGCCGGACGTTGCAGAGGACGTGATCATCGGCTTCGAGAAAGGCACCCCCGTCTCGGTGAATGGTGAGAAGCTCGGACCGTTTGCGCTCGTGTCGAAGCTCAACGCCATCGGCGGCAAGCACGGCGTCGGCCGCATCGACCTCGTCGAGGATCGCATGGTCGGCATGAAGTCGCGTGGTGTCTACGAGACGCCGGGCGGTACGCTGCTCTACGCCGCGCACTCCGAGCTCGAGCAACTCGTGCTCGATCGCAAGACGCTTGCGGCAAAGGATCTCATCGCGCCGCGCTACGCCGATCTCGTGTACGAGGGTCGATGGTGGACCACGGAGCGCGAGGCCTACGACGCGTTCGTGAACGTCACGCAGGAGCGCATCACCGGCACCGTCACGCTGCGCCTGTACAAGGGCGGACTTCAGGTCGTCGGCCGCTTCAGCGAGAACGCGCTGTACGACGAGCGCTTCGTCACGTTCGGCGAAGACGACGTCTACCAGCAGAGCGACGCCGCGGGCTTCATCCGCCTGTTCGCGCTGCCGGCACGCGTGCGTGCCATCAAGGATCAGGAGCTCGCCGCGGCGAAGGCCGCCGCAGAAGCGCCGGTCGTCGAGCCGACGCCGGTCGCCGAGCTGGCTGGTGTCTGACGTGACCACGCCAGCGGTCGCAGAGAAGAAGTCGCACAAGCTGTGGGGCGGACGCTTCGGTGCTGGCCCCACCGCCGCCTTCGACGCATTGAACAATTCCATCGGCATCGACTTTCGCCTGTGGCCGTACGACATTCGACTCTCGAAGGCGTGGGCTGTCGCGCTGTGGGGCGCGAATGTCCTCACGCTTGACGAAAGCAAGGAGCTCGAGCGCGGACTCGATGCAGTCGCGGCGCGTCTCGATGCCGGTGAGCAACCGATCGCATCTGATGAGGATGTGCACACCCTCATCGACCGGTTGCTCCACGACGAGGTCGGCGACGTCGCCTCGAAGCTGCACACGGGTCGCAGCCGCAATGATCAGGTCGCGACCGCCACGCGTCTCTGGACGATGGACGCGACGCAGCGCCTCGATGGCGCCGTTCGCATGCTGCAGCAGTCCCTGCTCGAACAGGCGACGACTGTCGAGACTGTGCTCATGCCGTCGTACACACATCTCCAGCGCGCCATTCCCGTGTCGGCCGCACACTGGCTGCTCTCGCACTTCTGGCCGCTCGAGCGCGACCGCGCACGCCTCAAGGCCGCGCAACGCTCGGCCGCTGTGCTGCCGCTCGGCTCCGGTGCCGTGGCCGGCTGCGCGTATCCGATCTCGCGCGTGCTGCTCCAGGGCACGCTCGGATTCGACGCGATCTCGCCCAACTCCATCGACGCCGTCAGCGACCGCGATTTCATCGCCGAGGTGCTGTTCGCCTCGACGATGATCGGCGTACACCTCTCGCGTCTCGCTGAGGATCTGATCATCTACGGATCCAGCGAGTTCGGCTTCGTGCAGTTCGGCGAGGGATACACGAGCGGTTCGAGCATGATGCCCCAGAAGCGAAACCCTGATGCGCTCGAGCTTGCCCGCGGAGCGGCGGCACGGATGCTCGGCAACCTCACCGCGCTTCTCGCGACGCTCAAGGGACTGCCGTCGAGCTACAACAAGGATCTTCAGGACGACAAGCGCACGCTGTTCGACGCCACGGATACACTGCTGCTCGTGCTGCCCGCCGTCGCTGGTGCACTGGCGGAGTGCACGTTCCGCCGCGACCGGATGCAGTCGGCGCTGTCGAGCACGATGATGGCCACGGATCTCGCCGACTATCTCGTGCGAAAGGGCGCCACCTTCCGCGAGGCACATGGCGCGGTGGGGAAACTGGTGCGCGAGAGCGAGTCGTCGGGCGTGGAGATGCAGGCTCTGTCGGCGTCGTCATTTACCGCCGCACATCACCTGTTCGCCGCTGACGTCTCCGATGCGCTGAGTCCCGCGCAGTCGGTCGCGCATCGCGAAGTGGAAGGGGGAACAGGGCCGGCCGCGGTGCGTGCGCAGATCGATGCGGCTCGCGGCGTACTCCTTCCGCCGCCGACGCCGCGCTCGAGCAACGCGGCGGTGTAACGCTCGTTTGTCGTCCCGAGGGAAGTCGAGGGACCTGCTTTTCCCGCTCCGCACTCGGCACCACTAGGTGCCGAGTTTCACATCGGTGAGCGTGAGCGACAGGGAGAAGCCGGCGAACTTCGACTCCATGCGAATGAGCATGCGCTTCGCATCGTCGCTCACCCATAGCTCTGCCTGTCCGTCTTCGGCGAAGATACCATTCGCTCGAATCGACGGACGCACGACGACGGTCGGGTACCGCCCGGACGGCACCTCGACCGTGTCGCGCCGGAGTGCCCGGATGACAACCGGGTTCCGATCGGGCTTGAAGTACTGTTGGAACTCGCGCGTCTGCCCGACAGGGACGCGCACCGTTCTGATGAAATAGATGAACGACCCTTCGTCCAGCGGTGAATCTACACTCGCCTTCAGTGTTGCATCATCATTCTCGCGATACGCGCGCTCTTCCGGAAAAATCTCGTAGCGCCGATTTCGCTTGTATCCGCCTTCGCGAATCTCTTGCACATGCCGCCGCGATGCAAGCGTCAATGTATCGATCCAGCTGTCGTAGCGATCGTGAACGCGGAAGAATGGCAGCCCTCCGTCGATCGTGAAGACGAGATGAAACGTCGGATGGCCGCGCACATCCTCGACACCAACGACGTGCATCCGCGCTGTTCCCACAGGAAGCTTGCCGAACCTCACCTTGTACGTGAGTTCTTCACCGACGTTGAACGGTCGAGCGTTGAGTGACTGCGATGATGCCGTCGCCGGCAAGGTCGTGAACGTGAGTGCGAGTCCCACCATCGCTCGACACAGCGCCGCACGCCCACCCTGCAATCCGTCCAAGTTCAGCCGTGCGTGGCGAACACGTGCGTCTTTCCATCGGCGGTGAAGGCGATCACGTCGTAGCGATCGGTGCGTCCGCCCATTTCCATTCCCGGTGATCCGCTTGGCATTCCCGGCACCGCGAGTCCGCGCACGCCCTTCGGCGCGGTCGAGATCAGGCGTTTTACATCTGCCGCCGGAACGTGACCTTCGATCAGGAACTTGCCGGCGACTGCCGTATGACACGAGCGCAGCGCCGACGGAACGCCAAGGCTGTCCTTGAGCTTGTCCATGTCGGTGCGATCGCGCGCGACGGGCGCGAAGCCATTCGCGCTGAGATGCTCAACCCACTTCTTGCAGCAGCCGCAGGACGGATCCTTGTAGACCGTCACGGCGAGCGGCGCGGCGCCGGCGCTCGCGAGTGATGGCAGCAGCGCCGTGACGGCGCTGCCCATGGCGAGCGTCTTCAGCATGGACGCGCACCAGGCGCGTCGCGTGATCGTCTTGTCGTGGCTCATTTCTGCTCCTCTCTGCCGGCGCACCACGCGCCAGGCTCGGCACTCCTACCCTTCGAAGGTAGTTGTGTTACTCGACGGCGTCGACCGCAACCGGCGTGATGCGGATCTTGCTCCGGCGTCCGCGCTTCTTCTGTGAGTAGAGCTCCGCGTCGGCGCGCTCCATCGCATCACGCAACGGCAATGCCGGATCGAGCGGACTCGCGCCCACGCTCGCCGTCACCACGTACGGCAACGTCGGAGATGTCAGCGCCGCGATGGCCGCATCGAGACGTGCGCTGATCGGCTGCGCCGATTCATCATTTCCGTCGACCATCAGCGCCACGAACTCGTCGCCACTCCACCGCGCGACGATGTCCGCCTCCCGGAAGATGCTCTTCAGGGCATTGGCCACCAGGCGGATCGCGTGATCTCCCGCGCCATGTCCGTGCTTGTCGTTGATCTGCTTGAGGCCGTCGAGATCGGCGAAGACGAGCACCGGCGTCCGGCCATGTCGCCGAGCGCGCGCCAATTCCTGTTCGGCGAACAGCGTGAAGGCGCGCCGGTTCTGCAGACCCGTCAACTCGTCGACCAGCGCGAGGGCGTGGAGGTCGCGCTCGTAGCGTAGCTGCGCGGTGATGTCACGTGCCAGCAGCACCATCGCTGGCCGGTCATGGTAGACGCACGGGCTCGACGCCACTTCGACGTCGACGACGCTGCCGCCTGCGTTGAGCATCTGCGCGCGCACGCGCGGTGCACGGTCAGTCGCCACCACCGCACGATCATCGCTGACCTCGGCGAATGCCGACTGCGAATCAGGATGCACGAACTCCGCGACCGGTTTTCCGACGATCGCCTGCTCGGAGGGCAGGCCAAGCAATTGGGCGGCGGCAGGGTTGGTGAAGAGCACTGTGCCCCGCGCGTGTACGATGACCGCGTCTGGAACCAGCGCCAGCAGTTGCCGATAGCGCGCTTCCGTCTCTCGCAGTCCGATCAGCTGCCGCCGCGCATTCATGCGGCTGATCGACAGCGCAGCTCCGACAGCGATGGCGATCGCCAGCGCGAGCCAGAGCAGCCAATTGGGAAAGCCTCCAGGCTCGGCGCTGACGACCACGTCCGCCGCTTCGCGCGGCACGAGCTGCCAGACGATTGGATCCTCGGCATTGTCCTGGTAGGTCGTCACGACGCCGGTGACGATCACACTGTCCGACGCGCTGACCGTGGCGAGATCGATCGGTGAGCCGTGATTCGCCGGAACCCAGACGGTGACTGTTCCATGTGACGTCGACGAGGCATCACGCAGGCGAAGCCACTGTCCGCCTTCGCTGCGTCCCATGCCGGCCACTCGACCGTGTACCCGCACGAGCTGTCCTGAGTGCCTCTCGAGGATCGACGGATTGATCGCGAGCTCGCGCGGCAGGATCAGGCGGCGCGGTGCGTCGACGATGCGAAGGCTGCTCAACACCAACTCGAGATTGCCACGATAGCTCTTCACGGCACCCGAGGCGACGACGCTGTCTCCTTCGTGCACGTCCGACTGCGGATTGCGCGAGAAGATGCGGATGCCGCCGGTGGTGTCTTCGACGGCAACGTCGAAGGCACTCGATTGCAGCTTGCCCGAACTCACCGACGCGCGGCCAGAAATCGTTACCTCGCGATCGGCACTGCGCTGCCCGATTGCGTCGGCGATGGTGCGCATCGGAGCCGGCGACGTGGCCGGTGATGCGGGTGGTGCTTTCTGCGCATCCGCTGCCCACTGCGGAGCAGCTAGCGCGCCAGCAACGGCGATGGCCAGCGTGAACGACCAACCGCTCATGGATCGGGCAGGGAAAAAGAAGGCCGCGCAGACCAGCGGCATATGGTAGGGGTTGTTGCGGTGGGCTCAAGCTAAACCCTTTTGACGCATCCGTCGATTCTCAGGTCGCGCTGCGCACTGCGGTCATGAACTCCGTGAGTATTGACCGGTCCAGCTTTCCGTCGCGACGCACTCCGCTGCAGACATCCACTCCGAAGGGACGCACCGTACGCACTGCCTCGGCGACATTTGCCGCACGCAGGCCGCCAGCGAGAAAGAGTGGAATGCTCACGGCGTCTCGAATGGTGCGACTCACCTGCCAGTCGTGAACGCGTCCTGTTCCACCGAGCTCCTTTATGCGAGCGAGCGGATTTCCCGAGTCGAGAAGAATGGCGTCAGCATCGACGGCGCTACGCACGGCCTCATTGACCGAGTCGCCGTCTCGGACGTGAATCACCGGCATGAGCAGCACGTCGGGATGCCGTTCGCGGACGATCGCCAGTTCTCCCTCTGGCAGGGCGTCGCACATCTGAAGCACGCTCGGACGGCTGCGCCTCAACTGCTCGTCGATGTCAGCAGCGGAGGTTCGCGATGTGAGTAGCACGGTCGCCGCCCGTGCTCCTACCCAATCAGCGATCGTTGCGATGTCGGCATCGGTAATCACTCCAGGTCCGCTCGGCATCGCGGACACGAGTCCGAGTGCGTCGGCACCCGCATCGAGTGCAAGCTCTGCCTCCTCGATCGACGCGATGCAGCAGACCTTCACCCGAACGGGCCCTGCTCGTTCGCGGAATAGGTCCGGGTGCCTCACTTCTTCTTCACCGGCACGCCGGCTCGGCACTGTACACAGGTCGTCTTGGCGCCGATGTCCGTGAGCAGTCGCCGCAAGAACGAGCCGTGCAGGTGGTTGTAGCATAGAATGCGACGACAGTTCATGCACACGCCGCCCTTGATCAGGTCGACGCGCCCGTGACACTGGTCGCAGTCCGTGTAGACTTGCGTGCTGCGAAAGAATTCGATCTTTGCCATTGTCCCTCCAAAATGCGCGACGTCGCTGAGCTTCGCCAAGGCGACGTTACATTCACGGGCGATGGCCTCCGACGACCTGCGCACTTCCACGCTCCCGATCGAGCACGCACTGCCAGCGCTCCATGCCGCGCTGGGACGCTCGCCGTCGGCAGTGCTGCAGGCTCCGCCAGGCGCGGGGAAGACGACGCGAGTCCCAATCGCACTGCTCGAAGCGCCGTGGCTCCAGGGCCGCCGCATCCTGATGCTCGAGCCGCGACGCCTCGCCGCACGCGCCGCAGCGCGCCGGATGGCTTCAATGCTCGGTGAGACCGTCGGCGCCACTATCGGCTTCCGGGTTCGTGGTGAATCACGCGTCGGTGCGGTGACACGCGTCGAAGTCGTCACGGAAGGCGTCCTCACGCGAATGCTTCTCGACGATGAGACGCTCGAGCGCTACGGCGCCGTGCTTTTCGACGAGTTTCACGAGCGGAGCATCCATGCGGACCTGGGGCTCGCACTGACGCTCCAGACACAGGAGCTGCTCCGTCCCGATCTGCGCGTTCTCGTGATGTCCGCGACGCTCGATGGCCTGGCTGTCTCCGCCCTGCTCGGCAACGCACCGATCGTCACGAGCGAAGGGCGACGTCATCCCGTCGAGATCCGGCATATCCCGACCGCCGCCACCGTGCGCATCGAGGATGCGGTCGCCATGAGTGTGCGTGCAGCGCTGGCCCGCGACGAAGGGAGCATTCTCGCGTTCCTTCCCGGCCAGGGCGAGATCCGCCGCTGCCTGTCGACGTTGGAGCGCGGGGAACTCCCGGACGACGTTCGACTGCTCCCCCTCTATGGCGATCTCCCGCCAGCCGCACAGGACGCCGCGATTGCACCAGCGCCACGCGGGGTGCGCAAGGTCGTATTGGCGACGTCGATCGCCGAGACGAGCCTCACCATCGACGGTGTTCATGTCGTCATCGACAGCGGGCTGTCGCGCGTGTCGCGCTTTTCAGCACGCTCCGGGATGTCGCGTCTCGAAACAGTGCGGGTGTCGCGTTCCTCGGCCGATCAGCGCAGTGGGCGCGCCGGCCGCACGGCACGAGGCATCTGCTACCGGCTGTGGGCCGCAGTGGAAGACGCACATCTCCCCGACCGCGCTCGTCCGGAGATTCTCGAGACGGACCTCGCGTCGCTCGCACTCGATCTCGCTGCGGCAGGCATCCATGATCCGAGCGAGTTGCGTTGGCTCGACGAGCCACCAGCCGCCGCGCTCGCGCATGCTCGCGCGCTGCTCGACGAGCTTGGGGCAATCGATGCCACGCATCGGATCACGCCGCACGGCCGAGAGATCTCGTCGTTCGGCCTGCACCCTCGGCTGGCGCATATGCTGCTCTCCGCTCGGACGTTCGATCTCGGAGCGACGGCGTGCGTGATCGCTGCGCTTCTCGAGGAACGCGACGTGCTTCGGCGCGATGCGCAGTTTCGCGAAGTGGATCTGCGGGCGCGTGTTGCCCTCATCGCCGAGGACGCCCGCGCCGCCGGTGGTGACATCGACCGTGCTGCCGTGCGCCGAGTGCGCGAGCAGAGCCGCGCATGGCGTGGGCAGCTGCGTGTGGCCGCAACCGAACGCATCGACGAACACGCGACGGGACGATTGCTAGCGCTCGCGTATCCCGAGCGGGTCGCGCAACGCCGCGACGGTGCGGGTGATCGATATTTGCTCCGCAACGGCAGCGGTGCAGTGCTGCTGGATCCCGGCGTTCTCGCGAATGCCCGCTATCTCGCCATCGCCGATCTGGATGGTCGCTCCCCGCAGGCACGCATCTACCTCGCGGCACCACTCGACCGCGCCGAGATCGACAGCGTCTTCGGCACTGCGGTGGAGATCGACGACGTCGTCGCGTGGGATGCCGACGCTGGTGCCTTGCGGGCGGTACGGCTCGAACGGCTTGGCGCGATCGTCCTGCACGAGGGCATGTTGCGCTCGGTGGATGCAGACGTGAGCGCACAGGTGATCATCGACGCGATTCGTGGCGGTGATGGACTCTCCCTGCCCTGGTCCGAATCGGCGGAGCGACTGCGCGATCGCGTCGCTTTTGTTCGTACTCTCCATCCCGCGTGGCCCGACCTCAGCGAGCCGGCGCTCGTCGAGACGATGGAGGAGTGGCTCCGTCCGCATCTCGGTGGTGTGCGACGACGCTCGCAGGTGCAGCAGCTTCCGTTGCACGACTTGTTGCTCGAGATGCTCACGTGGGAGCAGCGCCGTCAGCTCGACGAGTTGGCGCCAATGCACCTGGTCGTTCCGACGGGGAGTCGTATTCCAGTGGACTACGCAGACCCACGCGCGCCGGCATTGTCCGTTCGGCTACAGGAGATGTTCGGTCTCGCCGACACGCCACGCATCGCCGGCGGTCGGGTGGCTGTTACCCTGCATCTGCTGTCGCCGGCGCATCGGTCCGTGCAGGTCACCCGCGATCTCGCCGGCTTTTGGCGATCCTCCTACTTCGACGTTCGGAAGGATCTCCGCGGCCGCTACCCGAAGCACGAATGGCCTGAAGATCCGTTGAACGCCACGCCCACTCGGCGAGCAAAGCCGCGCAAGTGAATCAGCTGTTCGGCCTTCGTAGAGCAGTGTCCGTCGCGAGGTGCGATACCGAAGGTCGCGTCGGGAAATGCGGCCGCCGTATGCAGCGAGGCGACCTTTCGTTGTAGTTCAGCGACAACGGATCGCCCCGCGCATCTCGTTGTGCGACGCGTTGGTTGCTGGCCATCTAGCCGCAACGGCGACGGCGAGTAGTCGAGGAATCATCGTGCTCCTCCAATTTACGAGATGTCGTCGGCTCGATTCGATATGCGTGCCAGCTTCTTGGACGTCCTCCCTGCATCGGAGTGTGGCGGCCATGACCTATCAATTTTGCGGCCGGGCATTCATTTTTTTATTCCTATTTAAATAGTATTATTAGATTTTATTATTTCGCCAGTTTTTTAGGAACATAGTATGCGCTCATATGACGTTGCCATCGCGGCGCTTGCAACACGCGCTTCCAGGAAATGGATCGACAACCTTCTCACCCAACACAGCATCCACGACGTTATTTCGGCACGTCGTGGAATCGCTCGACGCATCACTCACCCCGCCCTCATCCGCATCGCACTGATCCGCCAACTGCACATCAAGCTCGGTGTCAGTGTCGCTGACGGCGTTCGCATCGCCGCGCACCTGCTCGATTCGGGGCCACGTCGCGTCTACGAGAGCGGACAACTCACCCTCACCGTCGACCTCGAGCAACTCGAACGACAGCTCGGCGATCAGTTGGCGAACGTCCTCGAATCCGCTCCCACGCCTCGTCGCGGACGCCCATCTACCAAGCCTCGAACGTGAACGGGGCGGAGTATCCAATTGGACACTCCGCCCCGTCACGCATGAGCGAAACCGCGAAACTCAGGCCTTCGAGACGTTCTCGGCTGCGGGTCCCTTGGCGCCCTGCACGACGTCGAACTCCACAGCGTCTCCCTCAGCCAACGACTTGAAGCCGTTGCCCTGGATCGCGCTGTAATGAACGAAACAGTCCTTTTCCCCGTTGTCCGGGGTAATGAAGCCAAAGCCCTTCGCGTCGTTGAACCACTTCACCTTGCCGGTCGTACGCATGTCCCACCCCTGAGAAACTGATTGTCTAGGGAGCGGAACACACCGTACCCCGACAATGCCTGATACCGCGGGCACACCGTTGTCCCGCCACGACTCAGCCGGCCCACGCCTGCGACTCGGCAGCGGCAAACGTAGCAATGCCTAAAAGACCGGTCAATAGTTGCGCTCGTACCACATCATGACGGGCGTCATCGGTCTCGTGCGGCACGTGGTACTGTCGCGCGTCCTAAGGGACGGCCTTTACCCCGGTGACGAAGTATTGCGTCTCGCCAAAGCACGCGCCGGGTACGCCGCGATGCTGCTCGTAGCTGATCGCCACACGAGACCCCATCATACGGGTAATCGCCGCCGCGATGCTGTCGTCGCGTACCGAGAAGTCGAATCGCTCCTGGTTCGCGCCCGGCACGTTCACCATCGCAATCTCTCCCTCCCACGTCTTACAGACCCATCCCTTCTGCGAGAATTTCTGGATGTAGCCCGCACGCTCGCCGTGCGAGTAGCTCCAGTTGAGCGCGATGGCCGTCCACGCAGCCAGCAACGCCGCCGGGACCACCACCACCACTCCGAGCACAATCAGCACCCACCTTCGGCGCGATCCTCCTCGTGATTTCCTTGGCATCGCGCTTTCGTCGAGTACGGTGCCCCGCATTCCCTTGGACCTAACCTGGTCGTCGTCCATCATTCCCTCGGTCGTGGTCATTCCCCGCGCCATTCGTGGCGTCGATGTGCAGAAGTTACGCCGCACCGCTGTTCCACGCAGCAGGGAAACGACAGTAGATTTCCCTGTCCCCTGACCCCGCCTCAGTGTCCTTCGCACCGCGCCGAACCACCGTCACTGCCTTCGTCGGCTCCGTCCCCGTCGGGTCGGCGCATCCGATCGTCGTGCAGTCCATGACGAACACTGACACCGCGGACGCCCCCGGCACCGTGGCACAGGTGGCCGCCCTCGCGGCCGCGGGCTCACAGCTCGTTCGCGTCACGGTGAACAACGACGAAGCGGCGGCAGCGGTCCCCGAGATCGTGGCGCGACTCGCTGACGACGGCATCACCGTTCCCATCGTCGGCGACTTCCACTACAACGGGCACCTGCTGCTCGCCAAATATCCGGACTGCGCCCGCGCGCTCGCCAAGTATCGTATCAACCCGGGCAACGTCGGCGGAAAGCGCCGAGACGAGAATTTTCGGACGATCGTGCGGTTGGCGGTGGAGCACGGAAAGCCCGTTCGCATTGGCGTAAACTGGGGCTCGCTCGATCAGGACCTCCTCACGCTGATGATGGACGAGAACGCACGCTCGGCCACGCCGCGCACGGCAAAGGACGTCTATATCGAAGCTATGCTCGCCTCCGCGCTCCGCTCGGCAGAGTTGGCCGAGGAAGTGGGGCTGGGCCACGATCGCATCTTGATTTCGGCGAAGGTCTCGCACGTGCCCGATCTCGTCGAGGTCTATGGCCGGCTGGCTGCCCGCTGCGACTACCCGCTGCACCTCGGCCTCACCGAAGCGGGCATGGGTATGAAGGGGCAGGTGGCCAGCGCCGCAGCCCTGTCGATCCTCCTCGCGCAGGGCATCGGCGACACCATTCGCGTGTCGCTCACGCCGAAGCCGAACGGCGATCGCACCGAGGAGGTGCTCGTCGCGCAGCAGATTCTCCAGTCGCTCGGTCTCCGGAGCTTTGCGCCTCAGGTCACGGCGTGCCCTGGATGTGGACGCACGACATCGACGTTCTTTCAGCACATGGCGGAAGACATCCAGACGTACCTCCGCGAGCAGATGCCCATCTGGCGGACGACGCGTCCCGGTGTGGAGACGATGAACGTCGCGGTCATGGGATGCGTCGTGAACGGACCGGGCGAGTCGAAGCACGCGAACCTGGGCATTTCGCTTCCCGGCACGTTCGAGGAGCCCAAGGCGCCCGTGTACATGGACGGCAAGCTCTTCACGACGCTCAAGGGCGACAGGATCGTGCAGGAGTTCCTCGTGATCCTCGAAGACTACGTGGCGCGGACATATCCCCCGGCAACGAGCGGAGCGCTCGCCGGCGTCTAGCGTAGCGTTCGTCCAGCTTCACCTACTTGCCGTACTGCTCCAACCGCTCGGCGACGTCGTGCAACTCGTCCATGATCGGCGTGTCGAAGCCGAGCTCCTTCAACCGCTCGTAGACGCGCCGGTACCAACGCACGGTGCCCAGCCGTCCGACATTGAACCGCGACCAGACAGTGTCCGGGTCGAGCGTGCGATCGAGATCGGCGAGGAGTGAGCTGCCGTTGTGAATCTTGTCGGCGGCACAGACCCAACGCGCACTCTCGGAGGCGGCGGCGAGACGCGCGAGGTAATCGTCCTTTCGCTCTTCGCTCGAGAGCTCGATACCCTCTTCGTCGACTTGGCGATACGTGACGGCGAGCACCGTTTCCAGGATGTCCGGGCCGAACTTGTCGCCGATACGCTGCTCGAGCATCTGTCGCGTGTATCCGTCACGCACGCAGTCCTCGATGACGTCATGGAGGATACCCGCGACGACAGAATGCTCGTCCTGGTTGTAGTGCGTGAGGATCACCGCCACGTTCGCCGGATGCGTCAGGTACGGCAGGCGCGTCCCCTTCCGAACCTGCCGGTCGTGGTGCTTCGCGGCAAAGGCGAAAGCATGGTTGATGCGATCCGAATAGCCGCGGGTCGTCATTGCCTCACACGAGACGGCAGAAAGCGCTGGCGCGCAGGAGCAGGGGCCGAAAGATACAGCGCACAACCCGCCCTTGCACGGGTGTGGTCACCGGTCGCCGCGTCGTAGATCAATAGTCGGCAAACCAGGACACGATGCGCTCGAGTCCCCGCTGATCTTCTGCGTCAAACGCACTTGGTACGTCCGCATCGATGTCGAGCACGGCCACCAAGTCACCATTGCGGTTCAGGATCGGCACAACGATCTCGGAACGTGAATGCGAATCGCAGCTGATGTGTCCCGGAAACGCGTCTACATCCTCGACGATTACGGTACGGCGTTCCGATGCTGCAGTCCCACACACGCCTCGGCCAAAAGCAATCTCGAGACAGCCGAGCGTGCCTTGGTACGGTCCGACGCGCAGGAGCGTGTCTGCTTCGACGACGCGATAGAAGCCTGTCCACAGATGACCGAACGCGTGATGTATCAACGCGCTCATGGTCGCCATCGCTGTGATCGGATCGCTCGTGCCCTCGAGCACCACGCGCACATGCGCGTTCAGTTGCTCGTAGGCCTCCGCCTTTGGAAGGGCACGAAGATCGAGCGTGACTTCAGTCATCAGACCGCTCCAAGAACCTGGATATACTCACCTCGAGATTTGCGCTGTGAGCACGAGATCTAGCAGCCCCAGGGCAAGGCCCTGGACGACGATGCCGATGCCAGCTCCGACCAGCCCGAGGCGTCGGCCGACTCTCCAACCGACGGTGATGAGGGTGAGACCAACCAGGACATACCCCACGTCCAACCCGATGTTGAGCCACAGCAAGCGGTCGAGTCGAGTGGCGCCTGCGACGTCTCGGATCGCGACCTGGTTCCAGAGGCCAAGCCCGATGAAAAGGTCGACCAGTCCCCACGCGGCCGACATGATCGCAAAATGCTTGAGGAGCGCCGACTGCCGCGAACCGATTCGGAGCCAGGCGAGCAGCGCGGTGCCGGAGAGTACGCTTGCGGCTCCCCACACGACGAGACGGAGTAGATGGGCCCGTTCGAGTGCTTGTAGTGTGTCCGCCCACATGGATGGCATCGGCGAAGGGTAAACAGCATCCTTCGCCCATGACACCTCCCCGCTTCTTCAACGCTGCCGATAGATTCGGCGCGTGGCTCGAAAGGAATCACGAGAGCGCCGCGGAACTCTGGGTCGGCTTCCACAAGAAAGACTCAGGCCTACCGAGCCTCACGAGGCCGGAGTCCGTCGACGAAGCGCTCCGCTTCGGCTGGATCGACAGGGTTCGCAAGACGGCCGACGACACGAGCTACGTGATCCGGTTCACGCCAAGCAAAGCGAGCAGCGTCTGGAGCAACGTGAACATCGCGAAGGTCGACGCCTTGATCGCCCAGGATCGCCCAGGATCGCATGGCGCCCGCTGGTCTCTCCGCTATGCGAGACGCACACACAAATAGGCTACTAGCGCCAGTATATAGTCACTATCAAACCACTTATCATACTGCGACCGCCTCTCGGTCCTCTTCTTCGATAGGCCGGAGTTGCGCGAGGGCTGGGTCGATTGCATCCCAGAGTACGATTCCGCGCGGATGTGCACCGGTAGCTGCAATATCCTTGATCGTACGGCGCGCATCGGCAATCGAGGTCTGTCCAGCGCGTGCACAGAAGAGCACGTCCGCGATCGGAAGTGACGTTGGAAGTCCGGCAAGGACCTGCTCGAGCGAGCTCACCAGTATGATCGCGTCGTAGCGCTTCGAGAGGCGAGTCATGTCTCGCTCGAGGAGAGTCTTGACCTCTTCAATGGACACGGATCCTTCGCCACTCGGGACCACGTCAATGGTTCGGTCGCGTCCCAGGCGAGCGCTGCGGGTGACCTCTGGCCACTGCGCGATGCCTTTCACCAAACCGCTGATTCCGGCGCTCGTGCGAAGTCGAAGCGCCGCCGTGACGCTCGAGGACACGCCGTCCGTGTCGATGAGCAGCGTTGAGCGAGCCTCATCGGCGGCAATCGCGGAAAAATTGATTGCCACGATGGCGGCGACGGCCGTGTTGTCGCCGGTGATCGTGAGCATCAGCGCGTTTGAGCCAGCCGTGGCGACCGTGAGGTAGACGAGTTGATGTCCGTCTGCACCCGGATCGATGTATGGCGGCCCTGTGCGGTCCGACGCGCGCCTGCCTCGCTCTGGTGATGGCGCCAGCGGCCGAATCACCCCGAGTACGCGCACGCCCGTGGCACGCTCGGCCTCGTAGGCATCTGCCAGCCGCGGGCGGCGGACTTCGTCAAAGAGTGCGAATCCGAAGCCGAGTACCGCACCGAAAACCAGAGCGGCGGCGAGCATTGCGGATGGTGACGCGCCGACGTTTGCGAGCTCTCGTGCGCGTGCTTCGCGCGCATCCAGTGCCACGAGCTCCGCGCGCTCGCGTGCGAGTCGAGCGGCAACGCCGCCGGCCGCAGCACGGGTCGCGTCACGCGCCTGAACGCGTGCGAGCGTGTCTGGGAGAGGACGAAGCGCGATGGCGGCGGGCAGTTCAGTAGCCGGCGGTGCGATCGTACTCAGTTCCTGCCGCAGCGCGGTACGCCGGATGTTTGCCAAGCTCTCGATGTTCTTTCCGAGCTCATTTGCCCGTGCAGTGAGCGCGACGAACACGGGATCCACGCCACCGACCGCGCTGTAGCTGTATCGCTCGCGCTCGATTTCCACGAGGGAATCGAGCAGTTGCTTCACCCGTACATCGCCCTGCATCGGTGCGGACTGCGCCAGCGCGCGATAGGAACCGAGCAAAGGCGCGTTCTCCGAGCGTGCAATGAGTCGTCCAAGCTGCTCGACGTGAGCCGAGAGCGAATCGCGACGGTTGCGCATTGTGGCGCCGAGTCGTTCGCCTGCGGCGGTGGTGTCACCTGACGTCGCCGCGGCGGCTGCTGCCACCAGTTGATTGAGCTCCGCTCGCGTGCTGACAATGGACGATTCTGCCGCTGCGACCTGTCGGTCCGCTTCGGCGAGGGCGGCGACGGTCGACTCGGTGTCGGGGCGCTGCGTCGTGACTGGCCTGATGGCGGCGGCCGCTTTTCGGGCCTGTTGGGGAACGATCACCAGTGCCAGCAGCGATAGCGCGAATGTCACGACGCTGACGGCACTGATGAAGACTGGCCGGCGCAGCGCGTTACGCGCGCGCGCGGCGATCCATGTCGCTCCCGTGAGCATTGGCTGATTGGGCCGTCGGCGGACAGAACGGCGACGCGGACTCATGCGTGAGGACAAGATGTGGAGGTGTGCGTCGTGCTCATGCACGTCGTACACCAGCGCGACGGAGTGTCACTGCGCCCGACGCTCCGGAACGCACGACGGGGCGGATGCCAGTTGCGCATCCGCCCCGTCGATGTTGCCGAGCGACGAGAGACTTACTTCGTGACGGTGACGGAGCCCTTCATGTTCATGGCAGCGTGCGGCGTGCAGATGAAATCGTACTTGCCAGCCGGAACGTTCGCGAAGGAAATCGTGTAGGCCTCGTTCGGCTGCATGAGCATCGGGCTCGAGAGCTCGCCCATCTTGGCGCCGGACATGTTGGCATCGAGCTGCGCCTTGGTGGCGGGATCCGTAATACCCTGAAACGCGACGTTGTGCGGGCCGCCAGAAACCATGATGAACTTGATGGCATCGCCCTGCTTCAAGGTGATATCGGCCGGGACATACTTATAGCCGGTCGCGTCGCCGATCATCTTCACTTCGTGGGTCGTGCCCGTGGCTGGTGCTGCCGTGGCCGCACCGGCGGGGGTTGTCGCGGGGGTCGTCGCAGGCGTCATGGCCGAGGGTGTCGCCGCAGCCGCTGCGGCCGCATTGGCGGCAGCAGTGTCCGTCGCGGCCTTCTCGCCACCGCAAGCACCAAGAACCACCGTGCTCGCCAGGAGCGCAATACCGTAGAACCGCATTTCTTAAGGCCTCCAAAACTTGATCGTGAAAGACGCACCGCGGGGCCCCGCGGTGCATTGTGATTTTATTCACAAGCGCCCGCCAGCGCAATTCAGCTCGCTGGCTCACACCCGAAATGTCCTTGCTGGCTGCATTCTCCGCGCCGCGCCGTTGACCAGTGGCCCGAACCCGGGTAGCTTCGTTCCCATGACCACCGCTCGCCCACACCATCACGTGCATCACCATCACGGCCTGACGGGTCGGGGCGACGCGCGCGTGCACGGGTAAGGAAGGCGGCTTCCCCCGGCACACCTGCCGGTCATCTCGTGGCCCGTCCCTCCGGACGGGCTTTTTTGTGCCCGCTGACTCCGCTGTTTTCGCTCTCTTTCTCTCAATCCACTCATGCTTCGCATCGCGCTGCCCAACAAAGGACGGCTCTCACAGGAAGCCCGCGAGCTCTTCACGGATGCCGGTCTCGAGATCCGCGCCGCGGGACCTCGCGCTCTCACAGCATCCTTGGGCGGAGAGTTTCAGGCGCTCTTCGTTCGCGCACAGGACATCCCTGAATTCGTCGCCGACGGCGCCGCCGACGCCGGAGTCACCGGATTCGACCTCATTCGCGAGTCGGGGCGAGCGCTGGACGAGCTGGCCGACCTCGAGTTCGGACGCTGTCGGCTTGCCGTCGCCGCCAAGGAGGACAGCGGCGTCGCCGCACTTGGCGACATCACCGCCGGCATGCGCGTCGCGACGGTCTTTCCGCGCATCACGAAAGCGTTCTTCAACGACCGGCAGATTGCCGTCGAAGTCGTGCCGGTCTCTGGGGCCGCGGAGATCGCGCCCCATATCGGCATCGCGGACGTCATCGTCGACCTGGTCTCGACTGGGTCGACGCTGCGGGTCAACGGTCTGCGCGAAGTCGCCACGGTGCTCGAGTCCACCAGCCGGCTGATTTCGACACCTGCCGTCCGCGCCGACGTCGCCCGCTCGCGCGCCCTCGACGAGTTGGTCGGTGCGCTGAGCAGCGTGCTCGCCGCTCGCGGAAAGCGCTACGTCATGGCCAACGTTCCCCGTGAGCGGCTCGATGATGTGAAGCGCGTCGTTCCGGGACTCAACGGTCCCACGGTGATCGACATCATGAACGGAGGTGCATTCGTCGCCGTGCACTCGGTCGTCGCCGCCGCGACGATCTACCGCACCATCGCCGATCTCAAGGCACTGGGCGCTGAAGGCATTCTCGTCACCCGCATCGAGAGGCTGATGCCGTGAGCGATCGCCCGACCGTACTACCGATTCGCTGGACCGGCGCCTGTGCGGCACTCTCGCCGAGCGATCGCGCGGCGTTGCTCGACCGTTCGACGACGAGCGATGCGTCGGTGCGCGAGCGAGTGTCCGGAATCATCGCGCGCGTTCGCGCGCAGGGCGATGTAGCGCTCCACGCGATGGCCGTGGAGCTCGATGGCACTGCGCTCGACGCTCTCGAGGTTCCGCGCGACGCATGGGACGCTGCACTCGCGGCGCTCCCTTCGCCGTTGCGCCTCGCGATGGAGCGATCGGCAGAGAACATTCGCCGAGTGCACGAGGCATTTCTCCCCGCTGCGCAGGAGATCGAGAGCGAACCTGGTGTGATCATCGGACGTCGCCCCGATGCACTTGGGCGAGTCGGCGTGTATGCGCCGGGCGGACGCGCAGCCTATCCGAGCAGCGTATTGATGGGAGTGATCCCCGCGCGCGTTGCGCACGTCGGCGAGATCATTGTGTGTTCGCCTCCCGATCGCATGACGGGCCGGCCATCGGACGTCGTGCTGGCTGCGGCCGCACTCGCCGGAGCCGATCGCGTGTTTTCAGTTGGTGGTGCTGGTGCGATTGCCGCACTCGCGTACGGCACCGACACCGTACCGCGCGTCGACCGCATCGTGGGCCCCGGCAATGCGTATGTCGCCGAGGCGAAGCTTCAGGTTGCGAGCACGGTGGCCATCGACTCACCCGCCGGTCCGAGTGAATTGCTGGTGATCGCGGACGAGTCGGCGGATCCGCAGCTCGTCGCACGCGAGATGCTCGCGCAGGCGGAGCACGATCCACTCGCGGCTGTCGTTGCCCTGATGCCGAATGAGGAAAGCGCCAGTCTTGTCGTTCGCGCAATCGCAGAGCAACTACGGGATCACCCGCGTGCGGCAATTGCCGCTGCCGCATTGCAAGGACAGGGCGCAGTGCTCTGGGCTGCGTCGCGAGAGGAAGCGATAGTGTTCTCGAATGCCTATGCACCCGAGCATCTCCTCCTCGTGCTATCGACGCCGGACGAAATGCTCGGGAGCCTGCGCAACGCGGGGACCATATTCGTCGGCGCCTATGCGTCGGTCGCGTTCGGCGACTACATGACGGGAGCGAATCACGTGCTTCCCACGGGAGGCTTGGCGCGCTCCTACTCCGGATTGTCGACGCTCGACTTCGTGCGCTGGACCACGTATCAACGCGTGAGCCGCGCAGCAGCGGCACGATTCGCCGACGACGTTGGCGTCTTCGCCGACGCCGAGGGTCTCGGCGGACACGCATTGGCAGCACGGGCATGGCGCGAGGAAGTGCCGACATGAGCCGAGCCGATGTCTTGCGCCTCGCCCGCGAGGGGATGGGCGCGCTGCCGCTGTACGCGCCCGACCTGGCGCAGTGCGCCGTGGACCTCAGCGACAACACGAATCTCTGGGGTGCACCACCTGCAGCACTTCGTGCGCTGCATGAAGCGCCAGTTGCTGCACTGTCGCGCTATCCAACGCTCTACTCGGAGCCTCTGCGCGCCGCACTCCTGGCGTATGTCGGTCTCTCGAACGAAGCGGACGTCAACGTCGTGACAGGCTGCGGGTCGGATGATGTCCTGGATTCGACGATGCGCGCCTTCGGCGCCGCGGGCGACTCCATTGCCTTCTCCGCTCCCACGTTCACGATGATTCCCGTGCTGGCGCGGTTGAACGGGCTCACGCCGCTCGCGATTCCGTTCGCGGAAGGCTTCGACGTCGATGCGGAGCGTCTCGTCGATACACGCGCGAAGATCACGTACCTCTGCGCGCCCAACAATCCGACGGCAACTCCTGTCTCGCGGGCGGCCGTGGAGTATGTCGTCGCCCACGCGAACGGCATCGTCCTCATCGACGAGGCGTATGCGGAGTTCGCGCCCGATGTCTTTTCGGATCTCGTCGCCGGGAATGAGCGGGTCGTCATCGCGCGCACCTTTTCCAAGGCGTTCGGGATGGCCGGACTCCGCGTCGGCTACGGTGTCGGCGCCAGCGGAGTGGTTCGGCTCATCGAGCGCGCTCGTGGACCGTACAAGGTGAACACACTGGCCGAGCGTGCGGTGCGTGCCGCGCTCGAGCCGTCCGTTGATGGTCTGGGCTGGGTGCGCGAGCATGCAGCATTGGCGGTCAGCAATCGCGCACGACTGATTGCCCAGCTGTCGCAGATGGGTTTCGTCGCGCTACCCTCCGCGGCGAACTTCATCATGGTTCCGACACCTCGCGCCGCCGAGTTGTTTCGTGCGCTTTCGTCGCGCGGTGTGCTCGTTCGAGCGTTCACGGCCATGCCGCGAGACCTGACTGTGCTGGCCGACTGCGATGGGTCGGCGTTGCGGATCGGCGTCGGTCCATGGGAGATGATGGAAACGCTTCTCGCAGCGCTTCGTGAGGTGATGGCGTGAAGGTCACCATCTTCGACTACGGCGCGGGAAACCTGCACTCGCTCGCGAAGGCGCTCGAGATGGAAGGTGTCGTCGTCGAGATCGAGACGAACCCCGTTTTATCCGTCGAGACTGATGTACTCGTGCTGCCTGGCGTCGGTGCATTCGGTGCGGCCGTGGATCGTCTCGCCCCCGGTCGCGAGGCGATGCGCGGCGCCATTCTCGGCGGACTTCCCACCATCGGCATCTGTCTCGGCATGCAACTGCTGTTCGACAGGAGCGACGAAGGTGGTGGTGCCGGGCTTGGCGTCATCCCTGGACGCGTGACCCGCATCGACGCCCAGCGTGTGCCGCAGATTGGATGGAACGAAGTGGTAGCGGCGGGCGACGAGCCCCTCTTCGCGACAGCGCCTCTCCCGATCGCCTACTATGCGAACAGTTTCGTCTGTCGGCCGGAGGACGAATCGACCGTCATCGCGTGGACGACGCACGAGAGCGATCGCTTTGCTGCCGCAGTTCGCCTCGGGAGGGCTGTAGGTGTTCAATTTCATCCGGAGAAGAGCTCAGCCGACGGTGTGCGCTTTCTGCACGCCTTCCTGCAAGACGCCCAGCGCACGGGAGCCATCAAGTGATTGCCATTCCGGCCGTGGATCTTCGCGATGGTGCATGCGTCCAGCTCGTCGGTGGCTCGTTCGCCCAGGAGAAAGTGCGGATCGAGAACCCTGTCGACGTTGCGCGCTCGTGGGAGCACTATGGCTTTCACCGGCTACATGTCGTCGACCTCGATGCCGCGACCGGTCGCGGCTCGAATCTGCCCGTCGTGCGGTCACTGCTGTTCGACAGCGGCATTCCGATTCAGGTGGGTGGCGGCGTCCGTTCCGGTGAACTGGTGGAAGAGTTGCTCGAGGCAGGAGCGTCGAACGTGATCGTCGGCACTCGGGCGATCGAGGAGCCGGAATGGATCATCGAGTTGTCTGCGCGCCACCCCGGCGAGATCATCGTGGCGTGCGACGTCCGCGAGCGTCGCGTCACAACGCGGGGTTGGGCGCACACGCTGCCGCTCGATATACTCGACGTCCTCGAGGAGCTGAATTCACTGCCACTGGCCGGGCTACTGGTGACGGCCGTGCACCGCGAGGGACAATTGCAAGGCACCGACCTGCCGTTGATGGAGGATGTCGCCGAGGCATCGAACTTTCCTGTGTACGCATCGGGAGGCATCACGACGATGCAGGATCTTCGTGCGCTCGAGCATCGTGGTCTCGCTGGAGTCGTGATCGGGATGGCGCTCTACACCGGCGCGCTCGATCCCGTCGTCGTCGCCGGAGAGTTCGGCGAATGAATTCACGTTGCATGGAGAACTTCCGATGACAGTCGTCGTGCGCGAGACGAAAGAGACAACCATTCGCTGCGAGCTGACGCGCGGCACGGGCACTGCCGACGTCACGACGGGTCTGCCCTTTCTCGATCACATGCTCGTCGCCTTTTCGCGCTATAGCGGATTGGACCTGACGCTGAAGGCGACGGGCGACCTGCCGCATCACACCATCGAAGACGTGGCGATCTGTGTCGGCGCGGCGGTCGGCGCGCTGCTGCCGGCGACGGCGGCGCGCTACGGCGACCGCACCATCCCGATGGACGACGCACTCGTGCACTGCGCCCTCGATCTGGGCGGCCGTCCATATTATCGTGGTCCGCTGCCCAGCCGGCTCTATGATCACTGGATGCGTTCGTTCAGCGACAATGCAAAGGCGACGTTGCACCTGCGGGTCATCCGCGGCGACGACCGTCATCACATCGTCGAAGCGGCGTTCAAGGCGCTCGGACTCGCCGTGCGCGATGCGTTCGTCGACTCGGGTGCGGTGTTCAGCACGAAGGGCGGCGTCGCACTGCGTATCGAGGAAGGCGGCTGACGTGCTGACACGCCGTGTGGTCGTCTGCCTCGACGTGAAGGGAGGCCGGGTGGTGAAGGGAACGCAGTTCGTGAACCTGCGCGATGTGGGCGATCCGGTGGAGCTCGCGACGCGGTACGAGCGTGAGGGCGCTGACGAGATCGTCTTTCTCGACATTTCCGCCAGCGCGGAAGAGCGCGGGACGTTGCTGGACGTCGCTCGCCGAACGGCCGAGCGGTTGTTCGTACCATTGACCATCGGCGGCGGTGTGCGATCGGCGGATGATGTCGGTCGAGCACTGCGCGCGGGAGCTGACAAGGTGAGCATCAATTCAGCAGCGGTGACTCGACCCGAGGTCCTCACGGAATCAGCGGATCGCTTCGGCTCGCAGTGCGTGGTCATCAGCATCGACGCCAGGCGCGACGACAATGGCTGGCGCGTGTACGTGAAGGGCGGTCGCGAGCGAACGTCGCTCGATGCGGTGGCGTGGGCGGCGGAATGTGTCCGTCGCGGTGCCGGTGAGGTGTTGCTCACCAGTATCGACAGGGATGGCGCTCGGACGGGATATGACGTCGAGCTGACACGCGCGGTGGCGTCCGCGGTGGACGTGCCCGTGGTCGCGTCTGGCGGCGCGGGCTCCGCGCAGCATGTGTGCGACGTCTTTCGCGATGGGCGTGCCGATGCGGCCCTGCTTGCGGGAATTCTGCACGACGGACTCACGACGGTTGGGGCCGTGAAGCATGCCATGCGCAAAGCGCTCCTGCCGGTGCGCGCCGCATGAGCGCCGGCGAAGCGTCCGTGCTCGACGCACGCATCGCACCCGCTGCTGAATTGGCCAAGCTCGCGGGCGACATCGCCATCAAGCACTATCGCTCGAATCTCAAGGTCGAGTGGAAGGCTGATGGCTCTCCGGTGACGATGGCCGATCGTGCGGCGGAGACCGCAGCCCGCGAGTGGGTCAACAAGTACTTCCCCGAGGACGGGTTGCTCGGCGAGGAGTTCGGTGAAGACCGGCCAGGGGCGAAGCGTCGATGGATTATCGACCCCATCGATGGCACGAAGACATTTGTGCGAGGTACGCCGCTGTGGGGGTCCCTCGTTGCGCTGTGCGAGGGGGAGAAGGTGCTTGCAGGAGCGGCGTATTTTCCCGCTGTCGGCGAGTCGATTGCCGCCGCACCAGGTGCCGGATGCTGGTGGAATGGCTCGCGCACGAACGTATCCACGGTGGACACGATGTCGCGTGCGATGGTGCTCATCACTGACGACCGGTGTCGCGAGCGGCGCGAGTTTGCCGCGAGCTACGACCGCGTTGCCGAAGCGGCGGCCATCAGCCGCACATGGGGTGATTGCTTCGGGTATCTCCTCGTTGCAACGGGCAGGGCGGAGGCGATGTTCGATTCCGTGATGTCGCCCTGGGATGCAGCGGCACTGCAGCCGATCATCGAGGAAGCTGGCGGCGTCTTCACCGATTGGAGCGGGCGCCCGACGGCGTTCGGCGGAAGCTCGGTCGCGACCAACGCGGCGCTCTCGGATACGATTCGCGAGCTGCTCGCCGGCAAGAGCACGCCTTGATGATCGACATCGACAAGCTCAACTTCACCAAGGGCAACGGGCTCGTCACCGTCGTCGCACAGGATTCACGGACTGGTGTGCTGCTGATGGTTGCGCATTCCGATCGCGAGGCACTCGAGCACACTATCAGCAGCGGTGAGATGCACTACCGGTCTCGCACGCGAGGGCTGTGGCACAAGGGTGAGACGAGCGGCAATGTACAGCGTGTCGTCTCACTCACCGCCGACTGCGACGGCGATGCGGTGCTTGCGCGCGTCATTCCCGCTGGGCCGGCATGTCACACCGGATCACAGTCATGTTTCGGGGACGACGCTCTCGATGCCAACGCTCTCGGCGCGCTTGACGCCACGATCGCACGGCGGGCAGCTGGCGGCGAGACGACGGAAAAGAGCTATACGCGGCGCCTACTCGACGACCGGAATCTTCGGCTGAAGAAGATTGGCGAGGAAGCAGCGGAGCTGGTGACGGCGTGTGCGGATGGTGATCTCGAGCGCGCATGCGAAGAGACGGCAGATATCGTCTACCACTCGCTCGTGGCGTTGCGCGCTGTCGGTGGCTCGCTCGCCGACGTGCAGGCCGTGCTGGCACGTCGGCGCGGAGAGACGCGCTAGATCAGAAGTTCGCCAGCAGCGATTTGTCGAGTTTGCTGGCGTCGCCCACATAGGCGAACCGGAAGTCCTTGAGGTATTGCCGAGCGACACGACGGACATCTTCCGGTGTCACGCGACGGAGGTTTTCCATGAACCGGTCGGACGCGCGGAAATCGCCCTGGTAGAGCTCCGCGCGCGCCAGCACGTTCGCCTGGTCGCCGTTCGTCTCGTTCTTGAGATAGTACTCCGTGATGAACTGCTGCTCGAGACGCTTGAGACCAACGGGATCGACCGATTCTGTCTGCAGGGTCGTCAACTCCTGGCGCATGAGCCGGAGCACCTGATTCGGATCCACCGTCGTCACGTACAACCCACCGACGGCATTGGCGCGCTCCATGAAGGGTGCTTCGACGGCATAGCTCAGGTTGCGGCGCGAGCGCACTTCGGTGAACAGCCGCCCGGAGAGAACCGCTGTTGCCACACGAAGCGCGGTGTAATCGGGGTCCGTTGCGGACGGTCCGGGCGCGTAGCCGAGGAGATAGTTCGTCGGGAGCGGGCGGTTGTCGATGGCGAGCGAACGACCGGTGGTCGTCACCGGCGGCGGCGGTGACCACTTGTATGTCCCTTTCGGCATCGTTGCGATGGTGCCGCGCACCAGGCGTTCCAGCTGCGCGCGATCCACGTTGCCGACCACGACGAGCAGCATCCGCGACGTGACGAACTGCTGTGCGTGATACTGCTTCAGCTGCGCCGCCGTCAGCGACTCGATCGACTCGACCGTGCCCGTCGGCGAGAGTGCGTTGGGGTGATTGATGTACAACAGGCTGTCCACCAACTGCGTTGCTGCGTCGTCGGGGTTGGTGTTCCTCTCCCGCGCGACGGTGAGCAGTTGATCGCGCACGATCGCGACTTCCGCCGGATCGAGCGTCGGCGCCATGACGCGATCGGCGAAGATGGCCCATGTCGAGTCGAACGTCGCGCGAATCGCGTACATGCCGATGGCGCTCCAATCGTCGTTTGCCTCGAGGCTGATACGACTGCCCAGTCGAGCGGTCCGTTGACGCACGGCCGCCCCAGGAAAGCGCTTGGTGCCGCGCTCACTCGCCGCCAACACCATGGCTTCGATACCAGCCGTTTGCGGCGTGAGCTGTCGCGCGCCACCGAGCAGATAGAGGTTGGCGATGACGACTTCGTTTGCCGAGTTGCGACGCAGGATCACGGAGAGTCCGTTCACGTCGAATTTCTCGGTGACCGCCGAGTCTGGTGCCGAAACGACGCGGCGTGGCCTCGTGGCGGCTGCAGCATGTGCATCGCCGCCAGCTCCGGCGACAAGTGCGAGCGTCAGAAGGGCGAGGTGCATGCGTTTCACGGCGTACCTCCTGCCAGCTCGCTCTCCGTGAGCTTGAGCGCGCGACGTGTTTCCGGCGAGATGAGCACGCCGGTGACACGCGGCTTTCCGACGATATACCGCGCCGCATACTTCTGAAGATCCGCCGGCGTCTGCTTCGCCATGGTGTCCACGTAGCCAAAGAAATAGTCGAGCCCCGTGACCGCCCACCAAAATCCGAGTTGGTGCGCGAAGCCGGACGAGCGCTCGAGGCTCTCCATCGTCCCGACGATGCGCGTCCGCTTCACGCCATCTACGACCTCGGTCGTGATGTAACCTGGCTTGACGACTTCGATCAGTTCCCGATCGAGCGCTGCGATGGCCTCGCGCAGCTTGCCTGGTGCGACTTCACCACTGATGGTGATGGGCCCCACCTGATTGAGCGTGTAGTAGTTCACGCCAAGCGATTGCCACAGGCCGCTGTCGACGAGCTTTCGCTGGAAGCGCGAGCCCGGCTGGTTGAGCACGTCGGAGAACACATCGGCAGCGTACGTGGCTGGAATGTCGGTGTGTGCGCCCGGGCCATGCCACTGGAGCATCAGCAGCACGCTGTTCACGGGCTGCTCGACCACTACGCCAACGTTGCGCGTGAGCGGCGGCACCGTTGGAATCGTGTCGACCTTGAAGGGATCTGGAGCACGCTGCCACGCGCCGAAGAGCCGGCGCGCCGCCGCAAAGATCGAATCGGCAACGACGTCTCCGGTGACGATGATCGCCGTGTTGTTGGGAACGTAGTACTTCCGTTGGATCGTCCGCATCTGCTCGGACGTCGTCGCCAGAATCACCTGGCGTTCACCCAATGGGTTCTTGCGGCTCCACGACGTGCCCCACAGCGCCTTTCCGGTCGCCGTACGGAGCGCATAGAACGGATCGGACTCCGCGCGATCGTATTCCCCGATGACGACGGCGCGCTCGCGTTCCAGTTCGTCCTGGAGAAACAGCGGCGCTATCAGCGCGGAACTGAGCAGCTCGAGCGCTGGCATCGTGCTGTCCGACGGCACCGTGAGGTAGTAGTTGACCTGCTCTTCCTGCGTCGTCCCGTTGAAGACGGCACCAAGCTCGGAGGCGCGATTGACGAACGCTTCAGGACGTGCGTACTGCTTGTTCGCCTTGAAGAACATGTGCTCGTACAGATGCGACAGCCCTTCGTACGTCGCGGACTGCGTGAACGAGCCGTTCTTTGCGTCGGCTTCGATGGTCGCGAGCGGAACGCCGTGGTTCTCCACGACGATCACCTCGAGACCATTCGGCAGAATTTCCCGCTTGATGCGCTTCTCGAGTTCGACCCGTTGCGCCTGCAACGGAAGCCCGATGGCGACGAATGCGAGCGCGACGGCCAGTGTCGTGCGTACGAGTGTGTGTCGCCGTAGCGATTGTCCTGTGCTCATGATTTCTTTCCCTGGCCAATGTCCAAGCTTCCCAGTTCCTCGCCCGCGCCCGCGATTTCCGCGGCTGCGCTCGAATCCGTCGCCGCCGCGCTCGCTGGCGACCGGATGAGGCGCCATGTGCCACTCGCGCCCTATACCACGTTCAAGGTCGGGGGACCGGCGGACTTGCTCTACGAGGCGAACAGCGCTGATGCGCTGGCTGATGCCATCGTAACCGCCCGCCGCTTGGAGGTTCCGTATTTCGTCCTCGGGCTCGGCGCCAATGTCCTCATTGGCGACAAGGGTGTTCGCGGGCTCGTCATCCGCAATGTCGCGACCCGTCATCGCTTTGGCGACGATGGACGTCTCTGGGTCGAGAGCGGCGCTGTCATGTCGAAGATCATTCCGGAAGCGGTTCGACTCGGGTGGTCGGGACTCGAACACTACGTCGGTATTCCCAGCACTGTTGGCGGCGCAATCTGGCAAAATCTGCACTTCCTCTCACCGGCTCCCGAGCGCGAACGCACGATGTTCATCGCCGAGGTATTCGAGTCGGCCGAGTTGCTCACGGAGGAGAGCGAGCGAAAGACGGTCGACCGGGACTACATCAACTTCGGCTACGACGACACGATCTTCCACCATCGTCGCGATTACGCGCTCGCCGCCACCTTCAAGCTCGAGCGGATGGATCCCGACATCATGCACCGCATCATGCAGGAGAACCTGAGCTGGCGCGGCGGTCGGCACCCGTGGCTCGAGTGGCATCCGAGCGCCGGTTCGATCTTCAAGAAGATCGAGGGCGTCGGGGCCGGCCGGCTCGTCGACCAGTGCGGGCTCAAGGGCTTTCACGTCGGCGACGCGCAGATCTCCCATATCCACGCCAACATCATGGTCAATCTGGGCAGCGCGACCAGTGCTGACGTGATCGCGCTGATCCGTCATGCCCAGGGTGCGGTGAAGGAACGGTTCGGATATGAGCTGGAGCCCGAAATCAATTTCGTCGGCGAGTTCTAGCTCGGTTCTAGCTCGGCGGAATCGGCTTCCGGTCGTCCATCGGCACGAAGTTCGACAGGAACAATCGCTCCTGCGGCGTGAGGCTCTTCAGTCCCGTCGCGCTGATCTTGTCGAGGATGCGATTCACTTCGTCCTTGTTGACGGAGTGGATCGCGCCTCGATCGACCTTCTGCCAGGTGCCCTGAAGGGCGTCCAGCGGCGGACCGGCCGTCGCCTGCTTCTTGAACCGCTTGGCGCCGTGCGTGCGCTCGAGAAACAGTAGATAGAGAAAGCCGCCGAGGAAGCCGCCGAGATGCGCGAAGTGCGCGACACCGCCGCCGCCGCTGAATCCACCGAAGAGCGACATGACCGTGTAGATGGCGACCAGCCATCGCGCTTCGATCGGAAGGACACCCCAGATCATGATCTGGTCTCGCGGCCAGAAGCGCGCAAAGGCGAGCATCACTCCGTATACGGCGCCGGAAGCCCCAATGATCGCGGCGTACGGCGCGAACACGAAGGACAGCAGTGCGCCGGCGATGCCGCTGAGGAAGTACAGCGCGAAGAAGCGCTCAGGCCCGAGCCGTGACTCGACACGCGATCCGAAGAAGTACAGTGCCAGCATGTTGAACCCGATGTGCATCAGGTCCGCATGCAGGAACATGTAGGTGATGATCGTCCATGGCTTCGAGAGCATGAGCGCTGGCACGAACTCCAGCTGCCCAGTCAGACCCGGTAGCGTCTTCTGGAGGAAAAACACGATTACGTTCGCGACCATCAACCGCAGGACCCAAGGGGTCACGTTCAATCCTCTCTCATGGCGCTGTCGTCGTCCGCTCGAGCGATTCGAGCGAATCCGTTTCCTGCTCCCACGCCGCCAGCGCGCGATCGAGTTGCGCGCGCACCGTGTCCAACTCGGCGCCTAGCTTCCGTGCGTGTTGTACACCATTCGGTCGGGTATAGAGCTCCGGGTCGTCCAGCGTCGTCGTCAGCCGCGACACCTCGGCTTCCAGCACCGCGACGTCCCGTTCCGCTCTTTCCGCCTTTTCCCGTGCCTGCTTCAGCACCTTCCTTGGATCGTTGCCGACCGGTCGTTCCTCTCGGCGCGACGTCCGCTTCTTCTCGTCGACGCGACGAAGCGCCACTTCTTCCGACGCCCGAACGGACGCGGCGTGCGCACGCTCCTCGCTCACCACTTCCCACTCGGCAAAGCTGCCGTCGAATTCCGTGATGTGAAGCTCGTGCAGCACCCACACCTTCGACGCCAGCGCCCTCAGCATGGCGCGATCATGGCTGACGAGAATCACCGTTCCCTCATACCCCTCGATCGCGTCCTCGAGCACTTCGATCGTTTCGACGTCCAGATGGTTCGTCGGCTCGTCGAGCAC
Source organism: Gemmatimonadaceae bacterium (assembly GCA_039915865.1). GTDB lineage: Bacteria > Gemmatimonadota > Gemmatimonadetes > Gemmatimonadales > Gemmatimonadaceae > AG11. The sequence goes on from JBDSML010000158.1 coordinate 44,301, forward strand.
CAGCAGGTTCGCCTGCGTCAGCATCAACATGGCAAGCGCCACCCGCGCCCGCTCGCCACCGGAGAGCGTCGCTGCCTTCCGCTGCACTTCGTCACCCGAGAAGCCGAACCGGCCCAGGTGTCCCTGGACCATGCGCCGTTCCCACTGCGGGCGCAGCTCGTTAATCGCCTCGAACAGCGTCTTGTCGAGCGGCACCTGACCGAGGTTCTGGTCGTAGTACGCCACGCGGATGGAGTTGCCGACGCGAAGCTCCCCGTCCTGCGGCTCCCGCTCACCGACGAGCGTCTTGAGCAGCGTCGACTTGCCCGATCCGTTCGGACCAAGAATGCCAAGGCGGTCGCCGCGCATGATCCGCCCGCTGAACTTCTCGATGAGCGTGCGGTCCTGCACGGCGATCTTCAACTTGTCCGCGACAGCCACCTGATCGCCGCCGCGTTCGGCCACCTCGAGCCGCAACGACATCGTTCCATCTTCGCCGATCGGTGAGCTCAGGCGCGGCAAGCGCGCAAGGAGCTTGCGACGCCCCTTGGCTTGCTTGGTGTTCTGGCCAGCCAGATTGCGCGCGATGTAGTCCACCTGCGCCGAGATGACCTTCTGCTGCTTGTCGAATGCGCGCTGCTGCGCCAGCCGCCGTTCCAGGCGTTGGGCGACGAACGCTTCATAGCCGCCCGAGTAGGCCGCCGCGGAGCCGCCTTCGAAGTGCAGCACGTGATCCACCACCGCGGCCAGAAAGGCGCGATCGTGGCTCACGAGCACCACCGTGCGATCGATCTCCTGGAGATACTGCTCGAGCCAGCGCGTGGTCTCGAGATCAAGATGGTTGGTCGGCTCGTCGAGGAGCAGGATGTCCGACGGCGCAACGAGTTGGCGTGCGAGACCGACACGACCACGCTCACCGCCACTCAGTTGTTCGAGGGGCTGTGTGCGCGCCTTGGCGGCATCGAAACCGAGTCCCTGAAGAACGGCGTCCACACGCGGTGCGATCGTGTACCCACCTTCGCGCTCGAAACGCTCCAGGTCGCGCCCGTAACGCGCCATGGTCGCTTCGTCGTGAACTTCGGCGAGGTTGTGCGCCTGTTCCGCCAGCGACTGCTCGAGGGCGAGGAGATCCGCAAAGGGCCCTGCCGCTGCCTCCCACACGGTCGTCGCATCTCCAAAGTCGCGATGCTGGCCGAGCAGCGACAGCGTAAGGCCGGATTGCCGCGCGACCGTCCCCTGAGACGGTGCGAGCTCGCCTGTCATCAGCTTGAACAGCGTTGTCTTGCCGGTACCATTTCGCCCGACGACCCCCCAGCGCTCACCCGCACTGATCGTCAGGGTGACGTCGGTGAACAGCGTGGTGGCGCCAAATTCGACCCCTGCGTTGCCGATCGAGAGTTGCGTCATGTCATTCCTTTGCCAACCAGCTTTTCCACGTCGTCTCCGCAGCGCCAATCGTCAGCGCATTACCGTGCCGCACGAGCGGCATTTTCAACATGAGCGGCTCGTCGATGAGTATCTCGAGCCAGCGTTCATCTCCATAGCGTGCCGTGCGCAGTCCCAGCTCGGCGTATCGCTTGGAGCTTTCGTCCACTAGCGCCGGAGCGCCGAATTTCTGTGCGTACCGAGTGAGCTCCCCTCGCGATGCCGCGCGCTCCAACAGATCCACGAAGTGCGTCTTCACTCGCCGCTCGGCAAAGAAGCGCAGTGCCTTCCTCGTCTCCGCGTTCTTCTTTACCCCGAAGATCTGAACGTCCATGCGGGCTACATTTGTATAATTGAACGCCGCGGACGGACCCAAGTCCTCGATCGCATTGCTCTCGTGAACCGCTCTAGCGAACTTACCTATACCCCCGCGTGGTGGGTACCGGGCGCGCACTTGCAGACCCTTTGGGGAAAGCTCGTCAGACGGTTGCACGCCGTCACGACCCGGAGCGAGCGCTGGACCACACCGGACGACGACGAGGTGGAAATGCATCGCCTCGGTGCTCCTCCTGGCGCAGGCAGCGACACGCCACGGTTGCTGCTGCTGCACGGGCTGGAAGGGACGATTCGCTCTCACTACCTGCAGGGGACGCTCGCCCTGGCGCAGGCGCGCGGCTGGGCCGCGGATGTTCTCGTCTTCCGTGGCTGCAATGGCGAGGTGAACCGGGTTCGCCGGATGTACCACTCCGGCGAGACGACGGACCTCGATTTCGTCGTTCGCCGGCTCATTCGAGAGAATCCCGATCAGCCGCTCCTCATCGCTGGCTTCTCACTCGGCGGCAACGTCCTGCTCAAGTGGTTGGGAGAGCAGGGCGCCGATGCTCCCGAACAGCTTCGTGCTGCAGCCGCCGTCTCGGTCCCCTTCGATCTGGAGCGGGGCGCCAGGAACATCGAACGCGGCTTTGCGCGCGTATACACATGGCACTTCATGCGTACACTGCGTCTGAAGGCGCTCGCCAAGCTCGACCGCTTTCCGGACCTGTTCGACCCTGCGGCGCTCCGTCGCGCACGGACGCTATTCGAATTCGACGACTGCGTGACCGCACCCGTGCACGGCTTTGCCAGCGCACATGATTACTACAGCCGCTCCAGCTCTCTCCCGTATCTGTCGTCCATTCAGGTTCCGACATTGCTTCTCAGCTCGTCCGACGATCCCTTTCTGCCGCCACAGGTTTTCGATGAGGTCGCGGTCGTGGCACGGATGAACACGTTTCTCCTGCCGGAGTTGTGGCCCCACGGAGGTCATGTCGGATTTGTCAGCGGGGCCTCGCCGCTTGACACACACTACTATCACGAGCAGCGCGTCATCGAGTTCCTCGGCCTGCAAGCTGATCGAGTCTCCGCCGTCCCTACACCCTGATTCGTGTCCTACCTGTTCCTCGCCTCATTTATCAGCGGATTGCTGCTCGCCGTGCGGCTCATGTTCTTCGGTGCGGAACGTCGTCGCCAGCGTGGCCCGGACGCGTCGCCGCTGCGGCGCTCCGAGCCGGCGATCGTGGGCTTTCTGTTGATGTTCGGCATCGCCGGCTATCTGGCCACGCGCAATGGCGCCCTCACCGTGATGGGCGGCCTCGCCCTCGCACTTGTCCTCGGCGTCGTCTTTACGGCGATCGTGACTCGACTCGCCATCATGACAGCCCGCATCCAGCCTGAGCACGACCCTGACGATCCACGCTTTCTCCTTCAGGGCCGCGTCGGACTCGTCACTGTCGCGATTCCCGCCAATGGCGAAGGAATGATTCGCTATGACGACGATTCGGCGCCTGTCACGGTCCGTGCACATGACATCGCCAATGGTGCGATCGCTGCGGGAGAGGAAGTCTGCATCGAGCGTGTGGAGGATGGCGTCGCACACGTCGAGCGATGGGCGCTCGTCGAACAGCGGCTATAGCGAGTTAGTGCCGTTCGGCTGGCATGTGGCGGCGATGCCCTCATGAAGGTCCTCTATCGGTAGAAGAGGAAGGAGAGGAAGGAGAAGACCATGTCGGAACTCGTGATTTTTTCGCTCGTCTTCGGAGGCTTTTTCGTGCTCCGCGGAATCGCTGCAACCGTCTTCTTCTATTTCATCCTCCCCGAGGGTGATCGCTGTCCCAACTGCGACGGCGTGACGTTGCGCGTGGAGTCGAAGGGCTGGAACCTCCTTCTTCCCTTCGTGCGCACCAGCTGGTGTTACGAGTGCGACTGGCACGGCCTTCTCCGTCACGGTCCGCTCACGCCGGTGTCCACCACGCGCGAGCTCACGAAGACGCCCTGACCCGACTGCGATCAGACGAGCGTCGGCCCTGAGCTGCGGACCATCACCGTCAGCCACTCCGGCCAGCTCCCACTGAGCTCGAAGAAGTCCTCGTAGTACGTCAGCCCGGTCGACTCCAGCTCGTCGACCAAGGCGCCCAGTGCATCGACATCGTAGATCGGACCCAGGGCAACGATGTCCCCTTCGACGCGGAATTCAGCATCGGTGAGGCCAAGACGAGCATCCAGCGCGACTCGCGTCAATTCTGCCCGCTCGTAGGCTTCACGGCGGAAGAAGAGGGTCGGAACGCCCTGCGCGACGGGAAGTGGCATGGTCCTCTTCGTGTTGGCACGCGCGTCAACGCGTGCCGGTGATGAGTCGGCGCATGAGTATCGCCGCTCGCTCTGCAGCCATCGTCAGCGAGTTCAAGTTCACTGATTCTTCCGGTGAGTGCGCTCCACGTCCGGCGACACCCAGGCCGTCCATGCCCGTCATATACGGTGCGACGAACGACACGTCCCCGGCGCCACTACTCTCTGGCGGATCACCTTCCACGACACCGTAACCCAGCGATCGGCTCACCGCATCGAACTGCGCGAGCAGTCCTGCGCCAGCGGCCGTCGGCGGCATCGCGGGATACCCGTCACGGAAGGTGATCTCCGCGTCACCGCCCACAAGATGCTGCGCCACGATCGCCCGCATGCGCGCGCGTGCAGAATTCTTTTGCGATTCCCGGAGGAACCGCAAATCTCCGGTTACGATCGTCTTCGGCGAGATGATGTTCGTCTTGCCCGACACCGTCATCGCACCCGACGAATCGCGCTCGACGTCTGTACCGCCAGCGATCACGCCGCGGTTGAAGGTGAGCGTTGGATCTCCGCTCAACTCGCGGCGGAGTGTATCGACGATGCGAGCCGCTTCGTAAATCGCGCCGAAGCCGCCACGCGCGAACTCGCGTGGGCTGCCCACGGCCTCTTCGTCGCCCGTCATGATGACGACAATACGTGAACTCTCGAGACCACCTGTCGCGTGGAGTGCACGCAGCGCGGCGATCATCGCGACATCACCGCCTTTCATGTCCGACGTCCCTGCGCCGCGCGCGATGGTGTCCTGTCTGACGAATCGCTGCCCTTCGCCTCCGAACACCGTATCGAGATGGCCGATGAGCAGCAGCCGAGGCCCGCGGCTTCCTTGTTTGTCGGCGATGAGGTGGCCGCCGCGACGCATGCTCGTGGGCATATCCGACATCCGTACCGTGAATCCGAGCTCTGCGAGCTGGGCGCCGAACAATTCACCGACGCGCCGGACGCCCGCAGCGTTCTGTGATCCACTCGAGATGTTCACGGCCCGTTCGAGTAGCGCGATGTCGTCATCGTAATGGGCGCGCACATAGTCGCGCACTCGTGCCTCATCCGCCGTCAGCGTGATGTTGCCACCTGTAGCGGTGGCAACCGCAGGAACGGCGGGTTGAATAGCGCTGGTACGGTGACAACCGGCGAAAAAAACAGCGCTGGCCGCGACGACAGCAGAACGACGAAGCGACGCACAAGTCGGCATTGAGTAGTTCAGGGAAGTGGTATGTCCGAAGTTACCGCCCGCACTATCTTTCGGAATGTCGCCCTCATTCCCCTACTTCGAAGCCGAGTACGACGTGCTTGTCATCGGCGCCGGGCATGCGGGAACCGAAGCTGCAGTCGCAGCAGCACGCCGTGGCGCACGCACCGTGATCGTGACGAGCGCGCTCGAGACCATCGGCCAGATGTCGTGCAATCCGGCCATCGGTGGCGTCGCAAAGGGCACGGTGGTTCGCGAGGTCGATGCACTCGGCGGCATCATGGCGCGCGCGACCGATCTCGCGATGCTCCAGTTCCGAATGCTGAACCGGAGCAAGGGTCCTGCGGTGTGGGCGCCACGCGCACAGTGCGACCGCGGGCTCTATCGGCGCGCGGTGCGCACGTTGATCGAAGAGCATTCCAATCTCGAGACGGTGCAGGGCACGGTCGCACGCCTGTTGTTCGACGGTGATCGTGTGGTCGGCGTCGAGACGCTCGAAGGACGTCGGTTCGGCGCGCGAACGGTCGTCGTCACCACGGGCACGTTCCTGCGTGGACGCATCCATATCGGCACGACGACGTCGCTCGCCGGCGGTCGCGCCGGCGAGACATCCGCGACGCATCTCGCCGAGCAGCTCGAGCGCGCCGGGTTGGAAGTCGCTCGCTTCAAGACGGGCACGCCGCCGCGTATCGACGGCCGCACCGTCGATTCGACGCTCCTCGATCGGCAGGAAAGCGAGATCGAGCAGTTCGACTACTCGTGGTCGCACTTCTGGCCGACGCCTCGACGTGATGCACTCGGCGCCACACGTCATCCGGAGCAGATGCCGTGTCTCATCGCCTTCCTCGGCGCCGAAGGCAAGCAACTCATCGAAGCGCACATCGGTGAGTCCGCCATGTACGGTGGTGCGATCGCGTCGCGCGGCCCGCGCTACTGTCCGTCGGTCGAGGACAAGATCGTGAAGTTCCCCGGCGCCGAGCGCCATCAGCTGTTCCTCGAGCCAGAGGGACACGATACGCACGAGTTGTACGTCAACGGTCTGTCGACATCGTTGCCGGCGCCGGTGCAGCTCGCGGTGCTGCATTCCATTCCGGGACTCGAGCGCGCCCGTATGACGCGTGCGGGCTACGCGATCGAGTACGACTACTATCCGCCCACGCAACTGGACGCGATGCTGCAGGTGCGTGCGCTGCCTGGATTGTTCTTCGCGGGACAGATCAACGGCACGACAGGATACGAGGAGGCCGCGGGACAGGGTGTGGTGGCTGGTGCGAATGCCGCAGCTGTCGCATTGGATCTCACGCCGCTCGTGCTGGGGCGCGAAACGTCCTACATCGGTGTGCTCGTGAACGATCTCGTGACCCGCGGCGTCGATGAGCCATATCGGCTGTTTACGTCGCGCTCCGAATTTCGGCTCACCGTGCGACAGGACAATGCGCTTCGTCGTCTCGCGCCGATTGGGCTCACCCTTGGTCTCTATGGTGAGCGCGAGCGTGAAGTCGTCGCTCGTCGGATTGCCGCGGAAGACGTAGCGCGCGCACTCGCAGACATCACTTCGATCAAGCCCGAGGAAGCATTGCCACTGTTGACGGAACACGACAGTGCGCCCCTTCCACACGCGGTGCGGCTCTCGGAGTTGGCACGGCGTCAGAACATTTCGCTCGCTGATCTGTTCCGCGTCATGCATGTCGGCTCCGACCTTCCTGCGGACGCGGTGATCAGCACGGAGCTCGAGCTCAAGTATTCCGGCTACTTTGATCGCGAACGCGCACAGGCAGACAAGCTGAGCCGGATGGGCAACTTCAGGCTCGACGAATCGTTGCCGTACGCGGAGATGTTGTCCCTCTCGCTCGAGGCACGACAGAAGCTTTCGAGACTTCAGCCACGCACACTCGCACAAGCGGCCGGCGCACCTGGCGTGAGTCCCACCGATGTGCAGAATCTCGTGATCGAGGTCGAGAAGCGACGCCGCACCACTCCACCGGTGCGCGGCCGCACTCGCCGAAAGTCGTCTTAGCAGAGGCAGGCTCGACGTTACCGTCGCTGCGGAACGGTTCCCGCGTCAGCTCGTCAGCTTGAACTGTCGTCGCGTGTGCAAGTCGTACCGCGGGCAGCGTCCCCTGTGAGTGCTATATCGAACAGCGTTGCAGGGCTTATTAATATCGTTCGGCTACTAAATAGCCACGACGCTCGTCTTCAACCTAGGTGATCTGTGTTCAATGTGATTCGTGTGCGCCCATTCGCCGCTCTCGCCGCTCTCTTGATGGCTCCCCTTGCCTCTGGCGTTGCACAGGCGGCTCCCGTCATTACCGTTGCGCCGCCCGTGCTCTCCACGTCGGGTCAGGGAGAGGCGAAGGTCACTCCTGATCGTGCGTCGGTGCTCGTGAACGTGCAGACGCGTGGAGCGACAGCAGCGGTCGCGGCCAACGACAACGCGCAGAAGACCAAGGCGGTGCTAGATGCGCTGACTAAGCTCGGGCTGTCGCGTGACCAACTCGCGACGGAGGGTTATACCGTCTATCCCGAAATGCAGTACGGCAAGGATGGCCAATCTCCGAAGGTGGTCGCGTACGTGGTGACAAACACCGTCCGTGCGGAAACCAAGCGTCCCGAGCAGGCTGGCTCGATCGTGGATGCGGCAATAGGCGCCGGCGCGAATATGATCAATAGCCTCAGCTTCTATGCGTCGTCCATCGACGAAGCGCGTCGTCAGGCGATCGGCGGCGCGGTCGCCAGTGCCCGCGCCGATGCGGAAGCGATGGCACGTGCGGCTGGAGGCACATTGGGCGCGTTGATCGAGCTGTCGACCGGTGGTCCGACCATCCCGCCGCGACCGATGTACGACATGGCCGTACGCAAGTCGGCGATGGCTGAAGCGACTCCGGTGAACCCTGGACAGCAGACCGTGACTGTGTACGTAACGGCGCGCTGGCGGTTCGAACCAGCCCGCTAGCGCTGGACCATCGCTCTATTGTTAAAAGAAGAGCCCGCTTTTTGGCGGGCTCTTCTGTGTTCCACACGGTAGTTGGCCAGCGCGACCCAATGTGCCACGTGCCACAATTCCAGAGGTCTGCCGAAAAACTGGGTACATTGCTAGCCGCGGAGTTGTTCCGCGAGCGGTGTGCCGACGAATGGCCACCCAAGCATTCTCATCGAAGCTGAGCACATAGAGCCACGTGGCACGCGTCATCGCGATCGCAAACCAAAAGGGTGGCGTCGGAAAGACGACCACCGCCGTAAACCTCGCCGCCAGTTTGGCGCTTGCTGAGCGTCGAACGCTGCTCATCGATGGTGATCCGCAGGGGAATGCCACGAGCGGTGTCGGTGTTGAGCGCGGAAGCTTCGAGACAACGACGTACGATGTGCTTCTGGGAGAGGCAACGATTACCGACGCCAGAAGGCGAGGCGTCCAGTTCAACCGCTTGGACGTGCTCCCCGCGACGCCAGACCTTGCCGGCGCAGAGGTAGAGCTCGTGGGGATGCAGCACCGAGAATCACGGATGCGGCAAGCGATTGCGCGGATCCGCGACGAATACGACTTCATCCTCATCGACTGCCCGCCATCGCTTGGCCTCATCACACTGAACATGCTCGCGGCAGCGGACACGCTCCTCATCCCGCTGCAATGCGAGTACTACGCGCTGGAGGGATTGAGTCAGCTCCTCAATACCGTGCATCTGATTCAGCACGGCGTGAACCCGAATCTCGGTATCTCCGGCGTCCTGCTCACGATGTACGACGCGCGACTCAACCTCTCGCGTCAGGTCGCGACCGATGCCCGTGAGTACTTCGGTGCTCAGGTCTTCGATACCGTGGTACCGAGAAACGTGCGGTTGGCCGAAGCGCCAGGTTTTGGGAAGCCGATCGTGCTGTACGACGTGCAGAGCATAGGAGCGCAGGCCTACATGGCGGTCGCGCACGAGTTGATGGCTCGGGAAGAGAAGACGGCGGCACACCCTGCCGAAACCTCATCGGCGACGGAGACGTCCACATGAGCGCAGATACCCCGCGGCGTCTTGGCCGAGGGCTCGAGGCCCTTATCTCGACGGCGAAGGCACAGCGGGAGACCGTCTCGCCAGGGACTGGCGCACCGAGTCGGCCGCCCACGGATTTGCAGACCGTTCGCATTGCCGAGATCGCGCCGAATCACTTTCAGCCTCGCCGCGTATTCAATGAGTCGGAGCTCGCGGAGCTCGAGGCATCGATTCGTGCCAGTGGATTGCTGCAGCCCATCACGGTTCGCGCGAGACCAGCCGGCGGCTGGGAACTCGTCACCGGAGAGCGACGCCTCCGCGCTGCAGGACGGTTGGGTTGGACGGAAATCCCAGCCATCGTCCGGGATTTCGACGATCGGGCGATGCTCACGTTGGCGCTCGTCGAGAACCTGCAGCGCGCTGACCTCAACGCGCTTGAAGAAGCGGAAGGTTACCAGCGCTTGATCGCAGAGTTCGGCCTGACGCAGCAACAGGTCGCAGACGCGGTAGGGAAGGATCGTACAACCATCACAAATCTGCTTCGTGTGTTGGCGCTGCCGATCGCCGTTCGGCAAATGGTCGAGAAAGGACATATTACCGCTGGACACGCTCGAGCGTTGCTCGCAGTGAAGGACGAACGACGTCAGCTCGAGCTGGCAAATGAGATCGTCGCACGACAGCTCTCCGTTCGCGACGTGGAAGCACGTGCGCGAAACCTGTCCGGTGAAAGCGGAACGAAGAAGCCCAAGGCAGCGTCGCCGGCCGCAACTCCGGCTGCGGTCCCTACGAATACGGATCCAGCCGTTCGTCGGATCGAAGAGCAACTCCGCCGACACCTACAAACGGATGTTTCGATCCAGTTGTTAGGCAGCGAACGAGGTGTCGTCCGCATCTCCTTCTACAGCCCCGACGACCTCGAACGCGTACTCGACCTCGTACTCGGCAAAACTCGAAGCGACTTCGACTGAGAAAGTAGTCCATGTTTGTCGCATGCTGTCATACTTGTCAACATAAGCCTAAATAACTGTCTTGCAACATCTTACAGCGATGAAACTCCGCCTAGAGCACCTGTTTTCCACAGCTGTCCACATCGCGCTCCTTGCCGTGCTTACTGCCTGCTCTGGATCCAAGGACGCCACGCTCACAGACACAACGGCCGCCACGGCCAAGCCCTTCCGCGTCGCGCTTTTGACACCAGGGCCGATCAGCGACCAGTCGTGGAACGGTGGCGCGTATCAAGGACTGATGCGCATCAAGGACAGCCTCGGCGCCACGGTCAGCCACATCCAGACGAAGACCCCAGCTGAATTCGAGGAGCAGTTTCGGCAATACGGCGCCCAGGGCTACGACCTCGTGTTCGGGCACGGCTTCGAGTTCCAGGATGCTGCCAAGCGCGTCGGACCAGACTTCCCGAAAACGATCTACATCACTACCTCGGGCTCGACGAGCGGCGCCAACGTCGCTGGAATCGAGTTCGCGTTCGCCGATGCCTCGTACCTCGCCGGTATGCTCGCCGGTTCGATGACGAAGACCAACATCCTCGGCGCAATCGGGGGAACGGAGTTGCCGCCCGTGAAGGAGAGCTTCGCAGCGTTCGAAGAGGGCGCGCACGCCATGAATCCCCAGGTGAAGCTGCTCACCTCGTACATCGGTAACTGGGACGACGTCAGTGCAGGGAAGGAACAAGCGCTCGCGCAGATCGGTCGAGGCGCCGACGTCATCTTCCAGAACGCCGATGCAGCGGGTCTCGGCGTCTTTCAAGCCGCACGCGAGACGAAGAAGGCGCTCGTCGTCGGATCGAACTCCAACCAGAACGGTGTCGCGCCAGAGATCACCGTGGGCAGCGTCGTCATCGACCTTCCGCACGCATTCATCACCGTCGCTCGCGAAGTGAAGGAGGGAAAGTTCAAGCCGCGCGTCATCAAGCTCGGGACGGCGAGTGATGTCGTCTCGCTCGTGCTCAACCCGGCCATGCAAGCAGAAATCCCCGCTGCGACACTGCACGCCGTTGATTCGATGCGCGCGGAAATGCACGCCGGCCGGTTCACACCGCTCACGGCAAAGAAGTGACACCCGTTGGTATCCCGCTCGCCGAGGTCGCAGCGTATCTCGACGCGACCCTGCGCACTGCCGACGTACCCGACTATCCCGGAGCCCTGAACGGAATCCAGGTCGAACATGTAGGCCCGGTGCGAGGCGTCGCCGTCGCCGTCGACGCCTCGCTTCAAACCATCCAGGGCGCAATCGATGCGGGCGCGAATATGCTCATCGTGCATCACGGGTTGTTCTGGGCAGGGGCACAACCACTCCGGGGCCGAGTGTACGATCGATTCCATCGGCTCATCACGAACGACGTCGCGGTGTACAGCTCACACCTGCCGTTGGATCTCCATCCCACGCTCGGCAACAATGCCCTGCTTGCTCGCGCGCTCGGGCTCGATCCGGTAGAAGGCTTCGCGCGCTTTCAGTCGATCGCGGTGGGCGTCATGGGAAATTCGGACATCGACACCGCCACGCTCGTCGCACGCGCCGGCGACGTCGCGCACGCTGAAGGCGGAGCGCTCGTCACCGTCGGCGTAACGCCTGGCCGTCGCACCCGGCGCTGGGCGATCTGCACGGGAGCCGGCGCGTCGAGCGACACGCTCCGCGAAGCCACGGCGGCAGGGGTTGATACGCTCATTGTCGGCGAAGGCGCACATCACACTGGTGTCGAAGCGCCGGAGCTCGGCATCGCCGTGCTTTATGCGGGCCACTATGCGACGGAGACGTTCGGCGTTCGCGCGCTGGGCGCGGAGCTCGACCGGAAGTTCGATCTTCCGTGGACCTACATCGCCGCACCGACCGGGCTGTGACCGACTCGGCGAGGACGTCTTCCGTTCTCGAGCTGTCGAACATCACGAAGCGCTACGGTGCCCTCGTTGCGCTGGACAATGCGTCGCTCGTTGTTCGTCAAGGAACTGTTCACGCGGTACTCGGCGAAAATGGCGCCGGGAAGACAACGCTCATGCGCGTGGCCTACGGCATGGTGCGGCCCGACCGCGGAGTGATTCGTATCCGGGGCCGCGAAGTGAAACTCGTCGCTCCGCTCGACGCTATTGCGACGGGAGTTGGCATGGTGCACCAGCACTTCACCCTGGTTCCTGCCATGACCGTTCAGGAGAACCTCGCGCTTGGAGGACGTGGACGTCTTCGCGCTCGCGACATGACGGCGCGCGTACGTGAGATCGCTCAACGTACGGGCTTCGCGCTCGATCCATTCGCGCGGGTGGACTCGTTGCCCGTGGGCGCTCAGCAGCGCGTCGAGATCGCGAAGGCGATGGGACGCGATGCGTCACTGCTCATCCTCGATGAGCCGACCGCGGTGCTGGCACCGGCAGAAGTCGAGGATCTCCTTCGTTGGCTTCGGGCCTATGTCGACGCGGGGCACGCGGTCGTCCTCATCACGCACAAGCTCCGAGAAGCGCTCGCCGTCGCCGACGACGTCACCGTGCTTCGACATGGACGCGTCGTGCACTCTGGTCTCGCGCATGACGCGAGCCCGGAACAGCTCACCGAAGCGATGATCGGTGCGACGAACGCAGAGGATCGCGGCACGGTCGCACCCATCCCTGCGACGTCGCCAGTGATCTTCACCGCTGATCACATCTCGGTCGACGATCGATCAGGGCGCACGCGAGTTCGGGAGGCGTCGTTCGTCATCCGACGCGGTGAGCTCGTCGGCATTGCGGCGGTCGAAGGAGCGGGGCAGCGCGAGCTTCTGCGTGCACTCTCTGGCCGATATGCAATTTCTTCAGGACGTCTCGCGCGGCCATCAATTGTCGGCTTCGTTCCAGAGGATCGGCAGCATGACGCCGTGTTGCTCGAGCGTTCATTGACCGAGAGTGTCGCGCTGCGCGGGGCTGGCCGGCGACGCGGACGTATTGATTGGCTCACCATGCGGACCCACACCACGAAGCTGCTTCACGCTTTTGATGTCCGTGCCTTGCACACGGAGGACGCTGTTCGCGCGCTGTCCGGCGGCAACCAGCAGAAGCTCGTTCTCGCCAGGGAACTTGCGGCGTCGCCCGATGAGGTGGCGCCCGAAGCACTAGTGGTCGAGAATCCGACGCGCGGTCTCGACGTGCGCGCCACTGCCGATGTCCATCGTCGCCTTCGCGAGGCTTGTGCGCGTGGCGCGGCCGTGGTCATGTACTCGAGCGATCTCGATGAGGTGCTGGGACTCGCCACACGCGTGCTGGTGCTCTTCGATGGCACCGTGCGCGAGATGCCGATCGATCGCGATGTCATTGGACGAGCGATGCTCGGCTCGGTGTGATCGTGCTCAGACGCGAAGGCGCCTGATTGCCGCGATGCCGAGTACGGGACCGAGCGCGAGCATCGGAAACGCGAACCGCCATCCAACCATCCCCACGACGAGCGGCACCAGCTGGATCGTGATCGTCGTGAGCAAGAACCCGATCGACGTCTGTAGGGTGAGTGCGGTACCGATGGCATGTGGTTCCACGACGCGAGTCACGAGTGTCGAGAACTGCGCGCTGTCCGCGATGACCGATACGCTCCAGATGAGCAGCAGCGCGACGACGATCACGGATGGTGCGCCAAAGACCAGCGGTGTGAGCAGGGCGCAACCCCCACTCACGAACATCGCGAGGACTACGAGACGCACCGGGCCGATCCGGTCGGCCATCTCGCCGCCGAGGACACACCCAATTGCACCGGCGGCAAGGACCACGAATGAGAGGGCATTCACCCAGCCGGAGGACGCGGCGGCGGTAAAGCCTCGCGCGACCGCACTCGCGGCTAGAAAGCCCGGCACCCAGACCCAGCATGCATACAGCTCCAGCATGTGGCCCGAGTATCCACCGAGCACTTCACGATACTGCTTATCGCGCAGCACCGATCCCACGAGCGCCAGCGTGAATGGCCGCCGCGGAAACGGCGTCCGCCCATCACGGTAGGCGACAGCGACGAGTACCGCCGCGAGAAGCGCCGCTGCAGAGGCGCAGAGGACCACGGGGTTCACGCCAGCTCCAGGAATGGCGTGCACGAGATATGGCGTCGCCTTTCCGATCGTCAGCGCTCCCACCACGATGCCAATCGCCAGCCCCCGGCGGCCGAGGAACCACGTGGCGGCCATTTTCATTGCCGGTGGATAGACACCGGCGAGACACACGCCCGTGAGCAGGCGACAGAGAAGTGCCCATCGATAGGTTGGTGCAATCAGCAAGGCAGCGTTCGCCGCCGCGGCAGCAGTGGCCGCTCCGGCGAAGTACCAACGCGAGGATAGCGTGTCGGCGAGATTGAACACCGCGGCAAGTGCCGTCCCCAGCACGAAGCCAAGCTGCACCGCGGTGCTTAGCCACGCCGTCTCTTCCTGCGACAGTGCCCACCGCATCGCGAGTTGCGGAGCAACGGCATTCGCGGCAAACCAAACCGACATGCCGAGCAGCTCTGCCAGCGCGATGAGCGCCAGCATTCTCCATCGATGGGGATCTTCCGCTACCGTCCCGGCTGTGCGGGGAGCACTTTCAGCACGCGCATGCATTGGGCGACAAGTGTAAGCCTCGTGCGTCCAAGGCGCCTCTCCCGTGTGTCATGAAAGCTCTGCGTCCAATCCTCCTTTTCGTCGCCGGCGTCGTCGTGCTCGTCGCGATCACGCTCGGCCTGCTCGCAGCGGGGGGATATCCCGCGCAGACCGCTTTGCTGGCGCTGTGGAACGGGTCGGTGGGTTCCTGGTACTCGCTCACGTCGGCGACACTGGTGCGCGCAATCCCGCTGATGCTGACGGGATGCGCCGTTGCGGTCGCCTTCCGGGCCGGTGTCTTCAACATTGGTGCTGAAGGACAGTTCCTCGTCGGTGCAACGGCGGCCACGGCCGTGGCACTCACCCTACCGCAGGCCGGACTGCTCAGCGCAGCCATCGCGCTCGGTGCGGGAGCTGTTGCGGGAGGGGCATGGGCAGGCATCGCGGCACTGCTTCGCGCACGGTTCGGTGTGCTCGAGGTCATCAGCACGATCATGCTCAACTTCGTTGCGCTCCACGCCGTTTCATATCTCGTCCGCGGTCCGCTGCAGGAGCCGACGCACGTCTATCCACAGACGTCCACGCTTGCCGAGGGTATTCAGCTCGCGCGAATTCCCGGTGCGGGCCGGCTCCATGTTGGATTGCTGATCGCGCTGATGGCCCTCGTCGCGTGCGGTTGGGTGTTTCGCCACACCGCGGCAGGGTTTCGCTTGCTGGCCGTTGGTGAAAGCCCTTCCGCAGCCGAAAGTGCTGGTCTGATCGACGTCAAACGTACGACACTATCTGCGTTCATGGTGAGCGGAGCACTCGCTGGCCTCGCTGGCGGTGTGGAAGTGTTGGGCGTCACCTATGCGCTGTATGAGAACATCTCGCCCGGTTACGGCTTCACGGCAATCGCCGTCGCGCTTCTCGCCGGACTGGATCCATGGCGAGTAGTCCTATCAGCGACGTTGTTCGGCGCACTCGAGGCGGGAGCCGGCGCCATGCAGCGCGATGCAAACGTCCCATCGGCATTGGTATCGGTCATCGAAGCGTTGCTGATCCTCGCGGTGATCGGAGCGCAGACGCTTCGCTGGCGCGGACGGCAGATATCGGCTGCAGCAGACGCTCGCGCTGAGGCGGCGGCGTGAGCGACGTCATCGAGCCGTTTCTCGCCGCGACGGTCCGGACGGCAACCCCTCTCCTCCTTGCCGGACTGGGAGAGGTCCTCGTCGAACGTGCCGGTTTGATCAACATCGGTCTCGAGGGGGCCATTCTCGCCGGCGCGTTTGGCTCTCTCGTCGGCGCGACGGCGGGCGGCGTGATGGGCGGCTTCGCTGGAGCCGTCGCCGGAGGCGTGCTCGTTGCCGCCCTCTTCGCGCTGTTCGTCGTGTGGCTCAAGGCGGACCAGATCATCACCGGAACCGCCCTCACGATGCTCAGCCTCGGCGCCACAGGCACGCTGTATCGCACGCTGTACGGCAGTTCCGGTGCTGCACTCGACATCCCGACGAGCGCGCCCCTGTCGGTGCCCTTCCTTTCACGAATTTCCGTCGTCGGGCCCGCCCTCTTCGTGCAGCCACCGATCACGTATGTCGCGTATCTGCTCATTCCACTCATCGCTTGGTGGATTCGCGGCACTCATGCTGGTTTGGCGCTCCGTGCGATCGGAGAGCAGCCGGAGGCGGCACGCGTTGCCGGAGTGCGCGTTCAGCTCGTGCGGGTACTCGCCGTGCTCGCCGGAGGGGTGCTCGGCGGTCTTGCTGGCGGTACGCTCGTCCTTGCGCAGGCAGGCACGTTCGCGGAGGGCATGTCGGCCGGACGCGGGTTCATCGCCATTGCGATTGTCGTTCTTGGCCGCTGGCATCCACTCGGTGTCGCCTTGGCTGCATTCGTGTTCGGAGCGGCAAGCGCGCTACAGTTTGCATTTCAGGCGATGGGCTGGCACGTGCCCTATCAGATCTTTCTCGTCGCTCCGTACCTCCTCACACTGGCCGGTCTCATGGGAGCTGCGGGCCGGACTCGGTCGCCGGCCGCACTCGGGAAAGCACTCTAGAAGCGTCAGCCGCAGCGCGTCAAGCCGCTCGTCCAGCGGATGCGCCAGCGGCGTTGCGCGACACGTTCGAGCATCGCATACGCAACGCCGGCGTCGCCATCGCGAGCGACGATCAGCGTCGGACGGCCGGCGATGCGAACGCCCGCGATCACTTCCGGCATCGTCGACTGCTCTTCCAGGCCATGGACGCGTTCCGCATAGACGAGCTGATACGGCCCCGATGTGACGCCACTGTCGCGCTCAGCAATCAGCAGCGTCTGCTCCTCCTGCGGATTCGCCTCTTGATTGACCTTTCGCACCAGGTGCGCCACGATCGCCTGCACGCCCGGCGAAACCTCGAAGCGGCGAATGTCGTGCGCAGTGAAGCGAAGGCCCTGAAACGACGGATCCGTGATCGCGGTGACCATCGAGGCGAGTCGCGATGCCTCGGCGACGAGTGCCGTGCTGTCGCGTGATGAAAGCACGTCGACCGAGTCCAGCGCCAGCGCCGAGGTCTGCCCACCGACAAATCCGACCGCCCAGGTATTGGCACTTCCCTCGCCATGTACGTCGCGCAATGGCCATACGCGGCATTCTGGATCCGGCGTTGCGGGTGCGGCGCCGAGCTGGCCGGTGAGGCTCGCACCGCCACGCCCGAAGAGCGAAACGCTCGCTCCCCGATCAGCCAGTGCGCGTACTCGCGCCACTGCTCCGCTGTCCCCTTCCTCCGGAAGGAGCACGATCGCTTCGTCGCGCGTCTCTCCTTGCACCAGTAGCACAGGCCCGGCGGCACCATTCCACCCGGATCCCGCGACAGGAGCGTGCGTGGAGTCCGAAGCACTGTCGTTTTTCGTGACCATGGTGTCCGTGCGCACCGGTGGCGGCTTGCGCTCACAGGCAGCCGCCCCGGCGAGTGCGCCGAGTAGTCCGGTCACGATCCTGAGGCGGCAGAGGCGGCAGAGGCGGTCGAGCGGCATGCGCGGTAATTTGGGGCGGTGATGGGTGCCGTCAATCAAGGAGATGTCGTAATGCATGACTTACACCCCGGTTCTGCCGGCTCGCCCTCCGCCGTTCCCGTACGTGCGCCGGTCCGAGAGCGTGGAAGTTGGGCCCTCTACGACTTCGCGAACACCATCTTCTCGATGAATGTCGCGACGCTCTACTTCTCGGTCTGGCTGATCAAGGATCTCGGTGCCTCGAGCACGCTGTACGCCCTCGGCAACGGCATTTCGTCCTTTCTCGTCGTCCTTTCCGTTCCGTTGCTTGGCGCAATCTCGGACGCCACACGGCGACGCAAGCCGTGGGTCGTCGGATTCACCGTCGCGTCCTGTCTCGCCTGCGCCGCCATAGGGATCTTCGGCCAGACGACGATTCCGCTTGCGGGCGCAGAGGTCATCGGTGGCGCAGGAACGGTCACCACGTGGATTCCATCGCTGAGCACTCTCGGCTGGGTAATCGCAGCGTTCGTCATTGCCAATTACGCATATCAGGCTGCACAACCATTTTACAACGCGATGATGCCTGATCTCGTGCCGCCCGAAGAACAGGGCCGGTTGTCGGGCATCGGCACCGCACTTGGCTACGTCGGGACCATCGTCGGGCTCTTGCTCATCTTTCCGTTCTTTGGCGGGGAGATACCGCTGATCGGGCCTCTCTCGACAGGTGTGATCAGCACGCTACGGGCGATTGTCCCGTTCACGGATCATGCTGGTCGAGTGTCGACGTTCGTTCCGACGGCGATGCTATTCCTGCTTTTCTCGCTACCGCTGTTCTTCTTCTGTCACGACCACTTTCCGCGAAAGGAGCGGAAGGCAATCGCGTGGAGTCAGGCCTTTCGCGATCTCGGCGCAACGCTTCGCGATGCACGCAAGTACCCTGGCGTGATGCCCTTCATTCTCGCTTCGTTTCTCTACCAGGACGCCATAGGCACGATCGTCTCCTTCATGGCGATTTACGCAGTGAAAGCGGTCGGCTTCGCGGACGGCACGGAGACCACCTTGTTTCTCGTGCTCACTGTGCCGGCGATCTTCGGTAGCTATGCCGCTGGCCATCTCGTCGATCGTATCGGCGCGAAACGGACGCTCGTTCTTACGATCATTGCCTGGATCATCCTGCTCATCGCCATGGTCGCCGCGCCGAGTCAAGCGGCGTTCTGGGGCGTGGGACTCGGCATTGGACTCATCTTCGGAGCCGTGCCTACTGCCGAGCGTCCAATGTTGCTGTCGCTGATCCCCAAGGAGGAGGCTGGGCGATTCTTCAGCCTCATGCTGCTCTCGTCCCGCGCAGCGGCAGTCGCTGGCCCATTCATCTGGAGTGTTACCGTCGACCTGCTCGAGCCAAGGCAAGGCACCGGGCTCGCCTATCGGGCCGCGGTGATCACCGTCGCCATCATGTTCGCGGGATCGCTGGTGCTCATGCGACGTGTGCCCGATCGTGTGCGATCTGCCGCCTGACGGATACTCTACCAGTTGCTGCGGTCGGCGGCTCGCGTCGCGTTGCACACTGGTACTACAGCGATGTAATCGTTCAGGGCCGCGCGCGGATCCCGATGCGAGGCCCTGCGCTCATCGTCGCCAATCATCCGCACGCTCTCGTCGACGCCATGCTGGTGGCTTCCTCCGTCGACCGACACGTCCTGTTGACCGCGAAAGCAACGCTCTTCGAGCATCCACTGCTGGCACCGCTACTCGACGCCGTCGGTGTGGTGCCGCTTCGTCGCGCAAAGGACGAGCGCGATGGTATCCGAAGTGGCCGTACCGTAGCACGGAATGACGACGCCTTTCGCATGGTGACCGACGCGTTTCGTCAAGGCCGCGTAGTCCGATGGGCCTCGTGTTCGAGGAATAGGAGCTTCCACGGAGCAAGGTCCTTGTCCGCATCGGCGACCCCATCGAGTTGCTGCCGCGCTAGGCGCCTTCGCCGGCGAGCCAGCATCGGCGGCAACCGGGGAAGACTCTACCGCTCGAGCGGAGCTCGCCGCACGGGTGGAGCATGCCACGGAGGCACTCACGACAGCCCCACGAACCCTCGGAAGCGCCACGGACGCGCTTACGGAACGATTGGGATGCGTCGAAGCGGAATTGGCCGCACGAGGCGTCGCACTCTCCGACTCGCGGATATCGCTTTCAAGTGCGACACGGCGTTCGGCCTGTGTTGCGCGAGTCGGCACTCTCGCTGCTTGCATTGCCCATCGCACTCTTGGGTCGCGTCACGCACGATGATTTTCGCGCTGGGCGCGTTACTGATCTGGTTTATGCGCTGCTGGCGATGGTCATCACCGCTACGCTGGGTGGTGTCGCTGCTGCGCTCTCGCTGCTGCGCTCTCGCTGGTGACGATCTTCGCAGCTGCACAGGTCGATCTGCGACTGGAAGACCGCCTCACACGCGCATGGCGGCGGGCACGGGCCTATTTGCTCCTTCGCGGCGATCCGGCTGCGTGCTCACATGCTCATCGAGATCGACAGTTTGCTCGCCGATGCGGTCGCGCTCGAGCGGGCGCTCGTGTCAGCACGCGATAGTGCTGTCTAGCGCACCGGTGGAGGCAGGAACGGTCCGCCGAGGTCCCAATGCCAAGCTTCACGTCGCTCGCCCGTGCGCGGATCCTTGAGCGGCTTGTACTGCAGGCGTGATTCTGCGATTCCGATGCGCTTGCCGTACGCAAGGAGCAACGCCTTGTCCGTCGACACTAGATGCGCGAGTGGCCGGCCTCGCCAGATGTGACGGTGCAGCCAGAGCCCGCCGTCCATCGCGTGGATCATTCCCTCGCGCCGGCGCTCGAATTCGCGATAGAGAGGACCGTCAGACACGATTGCCCTACTGGCACCCAGGAACGCCTTCTTGTTGCGCGGGCACCGGAACCGGCGAGAACGTTCCGAAGAAGATGACGCACTGGAGCGGATACGACAGCGGATGCGTCGCCGTCGCTGCCCAACCTCCAGTTGGTCCAACCACGATCGTGACGATGACACCGGGCGATGGCCGGAACTTGAGTGCGGCCGTGTCGCTCGAGTACTTCGTCGAGTCATAGAAGATCGCTTCTTCGGCAACCGCCAGATTACGCAGGTCACTGCGCAGTGCTGCGGCGTTTGCCTTTCCCTTCGTATTTTGGAACTTCGGAATGGCAATCGCCGCAAGGATGCCGATGATCACAACCACGATCAACAGCTCGATGAGCGTAAAGGCGGCACGCGCGCGTGTCGGCACGGTAGTCCGGGGCTGGTCGTGGGAGATCAGCGGAAGGTCACAAAGGTGTGGCATGACGAGCACTGGAAGGCAAGCACGGTGCCCTTCTTTTGCAAATCGCTAAGTTACGGCCGCACAATTACTTACAGCGTGCCATCTTTCGAGCACGGGCCATTTCGACCATTCGATCTGCCCGAACATGCGCACTCTGCAATACTTGGCACGACTTTTTTAATGCTTCGTGTCGACCCAATTCGTCCCAGTTCCGACGTCCACAATCAGCGGGACGGACAGCGTCGCGGCGTGTTCCATTTCGTGCTTCACGACCCCCGTTACCGCCGCGACTTCTTCCAATGGGACTTCGAGAACAAGCTCGTCATGCACCTGGAGCAACATGCGGCCACTTAACTGTTCAGCCACCAACCGGTCGCGAATGCGGATCATCGCGATCTTGATCAGATCTGCCGCGGACCCCTGAATCGGTGAGTTGGCAGCCGTTCGTTCGCCGAACGCTCTGATGTTGAAGTTGCGGTCACGCAGTTCCGGGATGTAGCGACGGCGTTTGAAGATGGTCTCTACATAGCCATGCGTGCGTGCGTACTCCACCATCGAGTCCAGATACTCCCGCACACGCTGGAACCGCTGAAAGTACCGTTCGATGAACTCCTTCGCCTCGGCATGCGTGATCTTCAGCTGGCGCGACAACGCGTGCGGCCCCTGTCCATAGATGGTCGCAAAGTTGATTGTTTTCGCGCGGCTACGCATTTCGGATGTTACTTCAGCGAGCGGAACGTCAAAGATCAGCGCAGCCGTTTGCCGATGGATATCCCCACCTGACTTGAACGCCTCGACAAACGCGGGATCATCGGAGAGGTGGGCGAGCAAGCGCAGCTCGATCTGCGAATAGTCCGCAGCAAGAAGGACCCATCCTGCTCGCGGGATAAACCCTCGGCGGATATCACGCCCCAGCTCTCGCCGAATCGGAATGTTCTGAAGGTTTGGGTCGCTCGAGGAGAGACGACCGGTTGCTGCCACTGTCTGATTGTAGGAAGTGTGGAGCCTGCCGGAATGTGGGTTCACCAGCGCGGGCAGCGCGTCGATGTATGTGCTTTCGAGCTTGCTCAGCTCACGGTACTCCATGAGGAGCACTGGGAGCTCATGGCCCGCTTCGGCAAGCTCCTGCAATACGCTGGCATCCGTCGACGGACCTGTCGCCGTCTTCTTGCTCGAAGGAAGACCGAGCCGGTCGAAGAGCACTTCACGCAGCTGCGGATTCGAGTTGATGTTGAACTCGCCGCCGGCTGACACATAGATCTCCTGCTCGACACGCTGCCGTTCGCGAGCAAATCGTTCCTTCAGGGAAGCGAACCAGCTGCGATCTATTTCGATTCCCGCCCATTCGACATCGGCCAGGACGCCGACAAGTGGGATTTCCACATCTCTATACAGCTCAAGAATCTGCTGCGCCTCGAGCTGCGGACGA
The DNA here is from genome assembly GCA_039915865.1 of Gemmatimonadaceae bacterium. Lineage (GTDB taxonomy): Bacteria > Gemmatimonadota > Gemmatimonadetes > Gemmatimonadales > Gemmatimonadaceae > AG11. The sequence continues at coordinate 66,729 of JBDSML010000158.1, forward strand.
AAGCGCTGCTCGAGCTGCCACGTGACGTCGACCATTTCACAGGCATAGTCTCGAGCGCAGTCGATCGGCACGACGTCGAACGCAATCTGCTGCTTTCCCTTGCCACACAAGTCGTCGTAGCTCGTCATCGTGTGATCGAGAAACTCGAGCGCCAACAGTTCCAGCCCGTGCGAACGGCGCCCCGGGTCCAGGACGTAGCTGGCAATCATCGTGTCGGACGCGAGCCCACCCAGTTGAATGCCAAGACGACGCAGGACAAGCACGTCGTACTTCGCGTCCTGACCAACCTTCGGCACCGTCGCGTCCTCGAGCAGTGCACGCAACGGTGCCATCGACGGATCGTCGAGCGGTGGGAGATTCTTCACTGTCGGGGTACCCGCTGCGAGGACACGTGCGGCGATGCTCGTCGGCTCAGCCGTCTTCGCTGCCTTCTTCGCGCGCGGTTTCCCGGCACCGGTGTCTCCACCCTCTATGCTGGATTCCATCGTGTCGCCAAGGAGCAGGTCGCCCTGCGCGGGACGGTCTGTGCGGACGCGATGCTGGAAGGGGAGGTAGTAGGCTTCCCCTGGGCCGATCGCAATTGCGATCGCGGTGAGTGAGCTTCTCAGCGCGTCGGTCTTCTGTGGGCTATCCGCATCGATGAGTGCTTGGATGTCGAGGGCGATGTACGGCGCAGACCGCGCTCGGGCAATCATCTTTTCCAGCGCACCGAGGGTGTCGATGGTGACGTAGTTCGTCACAGGACGAGTCGTTTCCGGTATGGCCTGTGCGCTTCCGAGAGTCCCGGCTGCCGACGTCGTCACAAGGCTGTCGCCGAGGGTACGCGTCAGCGTGGTGAACTCGAGTTCGACGAAGAGCTGTCGCAGCCGCGCATTGTCTGGATCACGTACGCGGAGCTCCTCGAGCGCGAGCGTCAGCGGTAGGTCTTCCTTGATCGTTACGAGATTCTTGGAAAGACGTGCAAGGTCCGCATGCTCCAGCAATGCCTCGCGCGGACGTTTCTTGGTCAGCGACGGCGCGGCAGCAAGGATCGCCTCGAGATCTCCAAACTCGGCAACGAGATCCCGCGCTGTCTTGTCACCCACTCCCTTGACGCCTGGAACATTGTCCGACGAGTCGCCGACGAGCGCGAGATAGTCCGTCACACGTGCGGGTGGGATACCAAGTCGCTCTGCGCCGTTCTCGACTGAGACCCATGACTCCTCCACGCTTGCCGGTCCGCCACGGCCAGGATTCAGAAGCCAGATTCCCGGACGAACGAGCTGCTGAAAATCCTTGTCGCCGGAAACGATGACGACATTTGTTCCTTGCTCCGCACTCTGCCGAGCCAGGGTGCCGATAACGTCGTCTGCTTCGTAGCCCTTGAGAGAGAGCACCGGGACGCGGTATGCCTCGAGGAGCTGATAGATGCGCTCCATACCCGTGTCGAAATCATTCTGCAGCTCCTCCGTGAGTTTTTCCCGCGTTGCTTTATAGGCGGGATAGACTACATGACGGAAGCTCAATCCTGAGTCGTGCACCCAGCCTAGGTACTCTGGCCGATGCGTGGACGTCAGGCGTTGCAGGAAGTTGACGACGCCCCATGCGGCTGATGTATTCTCGCCTCGCGCTGTGGTGAGAGGCCGAGAGATCAGGGCAAAGAATGCACGATAAATGAGGGCGTAGCCGTCCACGAGGAACAGGCGTGGTCCGGCAGGCCTGGTCGCGCTCGGTGGGCCGGAGAATGTCGGGTCAGTCACGGATGCGTTGCGAGGATATGAGTCAGAGAATCATACCCCGAAAACAGCACCGCCTGCCACAGGGCAGGCGGTAGCAGAATCAGCCGCGTCCGAAGACGCCGCTCAGCTGACGCGCTGCACGTTTGCGGCGTGAAGGCCCTTCGCGCCAGCTTGAATCTCGAACTCGACTTCCTGCCCTTCCGCGAGCGTCTTGAATCCATCCATCGCGATCGCAGAAAAATGCACGAAGACGTCTTCTCCACCCTCTTGTTCGATGAAGCCGTAGCCCTTCGCATCATTGAACCACTTCACTTTCCCTCTGGCCATTGCGAGCTGCCTCCAACGGGGTGAACCAATCCTGCACTGCTGGTGCTGGGCACGCCATACGGCGCGCGGCGCAGATATAGGAACGCCGGGAACTTTTGTCAAGAAATGCGTCAGGACCACCACATTTGTCTCGTTCCGCCCAGCATTGTGCTCATCTGCCCGTGATTCCCTGTATCTCTGCTTGCTAGGCCCTACTGAAGCACGTTAGGTTCGCCACGTGCCAAAAGAGAATCTGGTAGGTCGAACGCTGGCGGGATATACCCTGCGCGGCGAAGTCGGAGAGGGCGGAACATCCGCTGTCTTCCGCGCCGAGCACGCTGCTCACGGCGTTGTCGCCGTGAAAGTGCTGCGCGAAAAACTCCGTCAGGACAAGACGGCCGTTGCCCGATTCGTGCGTGAAGCACGCTATGGCGAGCGCGTCAAACATCCGAATGTGGTCCAGACCATCGAGGTTGGTGAAGCGTCGCCCGGCATGCATTTTCTGGCCATTGAATGGGCTGCCGGCGAACTACTCGAACGCTACGCCAAGCAGCATGGGCCCCTTCCGGCAGATGAGGTAGCGGTGATCATCCGCCAGATCGCTGAGGCCGTTCATGCAGCACACGTCGTCGGAATCGTCCATCGCGACCTGAAGCCGGACAACGTGATGTATGATCCGACGACCCGACAGGTCAAACTGCTCGACTTCGGAATCGCGACGGACACCGACATGGCGCCGGAGCAGCGACTCACGCGCGCCGGCTTTTTCGTGGGAACGCTGATGTATGTGGCTCCCGAAGCGTTGTCCGGCGAGCTCGTGTCCCCTGCAGCAGATCAGTACAGCCTCGCGACAATCGCCTATCTCCTACTCACTGGGTGTTTGCCATTCACGGCCAAGACGCCACGTGAAATGTTTTCCCAATTGCTCTCGCAACCGCCAATTCCACTCAATGCTGCTCGACCGAACCTTCGTTTCTCCAGTACCGTCGAACAAGTCATAATGCGTGGCCTGAGCAAGGACCCTCGACAGCGCTATGCTGATTCGGTGACCTTTGCGCGGGAACTCGAGAGCGCTCTCGCCATGACAGATGAGCCCACGAAGCCCGGTCTTCTCTCGCGTGTGAAGGACATCTTCAAGCGATAGGGCTGTCTGACACCGCCACTGATGGTACCATCGGTTCGCGTGCGATATCTGCGGGAATGACCGGGAGCCAGACGGTGAATGTCGATCCACGGCCCACCTCGCTTTCCACACTGATCTCGCCCCCCAGCAGGCGAGCCAGTCGCCGCGAAATCGCCAGGCCAAGACCGGTGCCTCGTTGCATGGAATCGCCTCGGGGACCGGCATTTACCTGCTCGAACTCGTCAAAAATGCGCTCGAGGTCGGAGTTGGCGATACCGACACCCGTATCCACGACCTGAAGCGCAATCCAGGTTCCGGATCGTGGTGCACGTACCAAGAGTGCCTTCGACCCAGCATCATCTGCGATACTTCCGCCAGATTGCCTGAAGTTCGAGGATGTCGGCACTCCCAACAAGCGCGCGCGCACGCTGATCGTTCCTGCCGGCGTGTACTTCACAGCGTTGCCGATAAGATTGATGAGGATCTGCCGAAGATGCGTCGGATCCGTTCGTACACGCGGGAGCGACGCACCGACCGTGATCGAGAACGCGAGCTCTTTTTCGCTGACGAGCGATTCGAGTTCACTCGCGACATTCAAAATGAACGGGCGTAGAACAATCGTTTCGGCATGTACTTCGAGACGCCCGGCGGCAATTTTAGCAATATCGAGAACTTGATCGACCAGATGCCGAAGATGCGTCGCTGACGCCGCAATCCGATCGACTGGTGGAACTTGCCGTGGTGAGAGATCACCATAAAAACCATCGCGCAGAAGTTCCACAAATCCAACGATGGCGTTCAGTGGAGTTCGCAACTCGTGCGACACATTTGCCAGAAACTCACTTTTTGCCTGATTGGCTCGTTTCACATCACTATACAACCGCTCCAACTCGATCGAACGGCCGGCTGCCTGAAGGGCCCGACGTTGCTCCCGAAGAAGCCCAAGCGCGAGAAAAAGCACGCCGAGAACACCCAGGATCCACAACGCCCAGCGAAGCGAACGAGTCGTCAAGGCGTGCGTCGCCGTTACTCCCCAGGTTCCACCGTTCGGAAGACGGATGATCTTCTGACCTGCGGAGAGTGCTTGGACATTCCCTCCAGGTTTACCTAGAAACGTGACTGTGTCGATGCCTGATAGAACAGCCAATGTCAATCGAGTATCAGGCTGTGTTCGCTCAAGCCATGCCTTTAGCGCCTCTCCATCGAAGGCAAGCCCAGTAACGCCACCCATGTCTGTCGTGCGAACGAGGACGATGAGTGCATGTCGAGATGCAATCGAAACGATCGATATCGCGAACTGTCCAACAGGCCGAATGTTGTGAAGCTGTGTGACCAGCTGTGGACTCAGTGTCCGGCCTGAGGAAGTTTCTCCAACATCCAGCTGAAGTCGCCCAGTAGGGTCAAGGACCCAAGCTCGTCGTAATCCTGGAGCTGCCGCAACAAGTCGCTCTACGGTGCGATAGGATAATAGACTATCACCCTTGCCCTCATTCTCGGAAATGAGACTCGCAATCCGCTCGAGAAGCACTGCTTGTGACGCGATGAAGCTCTCCGTCAGGAGTCCTGCGGACTGAGCATCGAGGTCTGCCTGATTTCGGTTCGCACGGAGGAGTGCTCGATCGAGAAGTAGCAATCCACCAAGTAGCACAAGAAATACAGCTCCAAGGAAACGGGACAGGAGACCAAGCCCCGCCCGTTCGTCAGCTTCGTGCCGTGTCGATTGACCACCATCAAATGCTTCGTGAGCGTCAGCCACTTTATATGCCTGATCACAACCGTCTCGTCGCACTACTCGCTGAACGATCTGCTCGGCGAGGAAATTTTACGTTAGCCTCAGGGCGCGAATCCACCTTATACATCGACGCGAGACTAACCACAATGAGCCCGGAGGGCCTCGCCCTCATCGGACCCATTGGACTCGCACGACTGCATGAGGTTGGATGGAAAATAGACGCTGTTGGCGGACTTACGCTTGGCGCTGACCCAATCAGCTACGCAATTGCATACGCAAGCGCAATATCAGGACATCTCGTCCGCGCATTCACTGTGCGAAAAGAAGTCAAGGCTCACGGCACAGGAAGGCTCATCGAGGGCCCGTATCACGAAGGAGACACGGTCGCGATTATCGAAGACGTCATCACGACCGGTGGATCCGCCCTTCGTGCCGTTGCGGCTGTTCGAAACGCCGGCGGCATTGTGGCAGGTGTCCTCGCGCTTGTTGATCGAGAAGAAGGTGGCAGAGAAGCACTGATGGCAGCTGGCCTTCAGGTCATTTCGCTCACGCGAGCGAGTGAGATTGTAGCCGCTCTTCCAGGCGAGTGCACATGAGCTGTTATTAGTATCGCTTGAATACTAATAGTTGGCACTGGTGCGACTCGAGCTCGTTGTACGAATCCATCCAGGAAGTGCGGCCAGCGGGTGAAGATCCTGAAGAATGGGAAGATATGGAAGGATTAGTTCCTGGCGGAATTTGTCGAACATCCCAGCGCCATCATACGACACCCGAAATTCCCGCGCGGTCAGGTTCAGCACAGTTCGGATATGCCGACCAAAGCTCTGCGGCGAACTATAGTCCAAATGGTTCGCAACGTTTGCAATGGAAAATCCAGCATTCTCGAACAAGCGAGCTGCCCGTACGAGACGAACCATTGCCAAGTAGCGTTTTGGGGCAGGTGCTCCCGCTCGAAAGAATCGACTCATCAGCGTGCTCGGCAGAACGCCGAGATGCTTTGCAAGCATACGCACGTTTCCGATGCGTGGCGAACAAATGAATAGTGTCTCGAAAAATATCCAGCAGTCATCCGGTACGCCGGCAAGATCAATGGCGAGTTGTCCGAGAGCGCTTCGTTGACCATTATCACCGGTATCAGCCATGAGGGCTGCTCGAAGTTCTCGCCAGCCTGTCGCCAACCGTACATCGACCAGTCGTCGTATGCCGCTTCGGCCGAGAGCCAGGACAGCGTGCGGCGTTTTTGCTTCGAGCTCACTGAGCAGTACAACGGCAGGAATACGGGGAAACTCTCGAACCAATGATGCCATACGAGAGGCATGAGCACCTGCACAGGTAACTGACACGAGAACAGCGGATGCTTGGTGGGTTTTGATATCCCGAATCAGATCTTCGACGCTTTCGCGATGCATCGTGCGGTAATACCCCTCGCCAGCTGCATCTACGCGAAGACGTTCGGCTGGCGTCAATAAAGTTGCAACGGGCAGCAAGTTCGCATCGTTCGAGGATTCTGCCATGATATTGTCTCCGACGAAGCCGCAATTAGGCAAGTATGCAACGTCGCACACATGGCCCTTCACTAGTCTATGCTGCTGCGTCATTCACCCGTCATTGCGCCAAATCATCGCTGGCTCAGAGAACAGGGGCTATTGTTTCGTATCAATTTGATAATTATCCGCGTCGCAAGAGAATATGTTATCTTGCCTATGGATATTGTCGGTCGGACGATCGCGAGCATCGATTGGTGTTCGAGGAAAGTCCGGGCTCCAGAGGGCGCGTTGCCAGGTAACACCTGGGCACTGTCGCAAGACAGTGACGGATAGTGCAACAGAAAGAATACCGCCGATGGTGCCAGTTTTCTTGGCACTCAGGTAAGGGTGAAATGGTGGAGTAAGAGCCCACCGCATAGCTGGCAACAGCTATGGCATGGTAAACCCCAGCGGGAGCAAGGCCAAATAGGCAGCGAGGAGTGGCCCACTCCGATCAAGACGCTGCGGGTAGGCTGCTCGAGAGTGTAGGTGACTGCACTCCTAGAGGAATGATCGTCCGAGTGGTAACACTCGACAGAACCCGGCTTACAGGCCGGCAGTATCCACCCTTTCCTTCTTTTCATCCAGAGCACCGGCCTTCGGAGCACTATATTTAGGAATATAGTGATAATAATTAGTTTATTACTATATAGGCCGCAACGACGCCCGTCAGTCGTCTTCTCGGCGTTCCAGCCGATCGCTGGTGCGTGCTTCCTGCCGGAATCCATGACGTGGAACCCAACGTCCCGCAAATACTTGTCGAAGCGTTCGCCAAATCAGACGAACAAGAGCAATAAGCAACGCTAGAACAATAAGCGCAAAAATTAGCGTCAGATATGGATACTGCCAAATAGCGATCGAGATCGTCGTAACAAGCACCAGCTCGGCGATTGTAGTTACACCGTTAGTAATAGGTTCCGGCGATGCATCAATAGCATACCGAAGTCCAAGCTTTGTCGTGTGAGTGGTTACAGCCAAACCACCACCAAGCAGCGCAGCAATCAGGACAAACGCAGGATCGCCATGCCAGGCTGTAGAAGCTGCAAGAGCTGCTGCTGCTGGAGGCCGAATAAGTGAGTGCAGCGTATCCCAGATTGAGGCAACGGCAGGAACCATTGACGCGATCAATTCAACAGTCACCAGAACTAGAGCGATTCCAATCACCCACCACGATGCTAATGCATCAATGCTTCCAGGAAGAGGACCAATGATGTTGAATCGAGATGCTAATCCAATGATTGCGACAGTTGCATAGAGATTCAAACCAGCTGCGTACGCAACTCCAGTTGATTGCGCCAATATCTGCAGTGCATTCATTGACTCATCTCACATGCAGGATATTGTTTGATACCCAAGCCCAGTTGGCTCAATCTCCCAGAATGCTCGGGTGCTAAGTGCCAGTTCTTCAATCAACGAGACGTAATGGCATCACCAGACAGAGATATGTTGCTGGATCACTCCACCCTTCTGGTTCGATAGTAGCTGCACGTTCGGGCGCTTTGAATGTCAGCTTGACTTCTTCTGTAGGGATATACCGAAGGATTTCCAGGAGATAGCTGGCATTGAAGCCAATATCAAGCTGATCCCCGACATAACGAATTGCTAATTCGTCCGTGGCCTCACCCAGATCTGGCGTTTGAACACTAAAACGAAGAAGACCAGAATTGAATGAAAGGCGAATCCGATGTGTCTGATCTGAGGCAATGACCGACATTCTTTTCAGCGCACTCGTCAAAGCAATCTTATCCGCCACTGCTATTCTGTCATTGTCCTTGGGAATGACCTGATCGTAGTTCGGATATGGCCCTTCGATCAAACGCGTATACACCGCCGTAAATGGTGATCGAAAACCGAGATGATTATCGCCACGAGCAATTTCGAGCTCTTCATCAGCTGGAAAAAGCCGCCGGATTTGCTCGAGTGCTTTGGGTGGAACGATCAAGTCTGCTGCTGGAGTACCAGTTGATTTGATCGCCATTTCCATTTTGGCCAGACGATGTCCATTAGTGGCAACCATCCGCATGGATTCCGGCTTCAGTTCCCAAAGAACGCCGTTTAAAATTGGACGACTTTCCTCGGTACTCACCGCGAAGGAAGTATGCGAAATCAGTTTCTGAAGATCGCCCGATCGGATTCTCCAACTTTCATTGAATCGGACCGTAGGGAAACTCGGAAACTCGTCACGCGGAAGGCCCAAGATTTTAAAATGCGACCGCCCACAGTCCAGCGTAATGCGCTGCTCACCCGCTGCAGCGATTTTGACAGGCGAAGGAGAGAGCTCACGAGCAATTTCTGTGAGCTTCTTTGCTGGAACTGTAATGGCACCAGCCGCTTCCACATCGGCAATGATCTCTGTGCTCACAGCAATATCCAGATCAGTGCCCGAGAGTCGGATTCCCCTATCTGTTGTCTCAACCAGGATGTTGGCAAGCACAGGAAGAGTCGTCTTCGCTGGAATACTAGCGCCAACAGCTGCTAATCCTTCCTGAAGCTTCTCTCGAGAAATCGTGAATCGCATCACCGCTCCTGTGTGCCAGTTTTGTGTGCAAACGGGGGTGGCTTCTGTTCTACTCTATTTAAAAGAAGAATCTAGTAGCAGACGTAGAGCCTGTTGAGATGTTGATAATTCATGTAAGTCGTGAATTCACTGAGCGTTATGGTACGATAGCTCATGAAGTAATTATGTTGAAGGATTAGTAGAATTGTTGTTTCATGATTGCTTTCAGCGACGGAGGGAGCAAAAGCCGTAGATATTTTTGCTAAACATTTGGCTATCCACGGTGGTGTGGAGAACTATGAAGAAGAAACTGAAGGGGTGCTTAAGGACCTAGACCTTCAAGAAGTACTCTGATTTTTCCGATTCGTTGGGCGAAAGAAGGCTCTTCCTTCATTATTGCGCTGACTCGTTCCAAACTGTGGATGACCGTTGAATGATCACGACCGCCGAAGGCTGCTCCTATTTCTACAAGTTGCATACTCAAGAGCTCGCGCATGAAGTACATGGCAACCTGGCGTGGTGCTGTCAGCGCCTTTGTGCGTGTTTTTGATCGCAAGCCCTCTGCTGTGACGTTCCATTCCTTGGCAATTACTGCCTGAATGGTGTCGGTACTGAGTCCTGAGTTGACGCCAATATGAGGGTCACGGGGTCGCAACTTGTCTCGAAGCGCTTCACGGGCAACATCTACTGTGATTTCGCGGTGCTTTAGTGAAGCATATGCTAAAAGTTTGATAATTGACCCTTCGAGTTCACGAACACTCGATCTGACATGTTCGGCGATGAACCGAATGACGTCCTCTGGAATCGTCATCTCGAGATGATCCAAGAGAGCTTTATTTCGAAGAATTGCGATGCGATGCTCAAAATCGGGTAACTCAATGTCGGCTACCATCCCCCACTGGAATCGGCTTACGAGTCTTGCTTCCAGCCCTGGGATCTCAGACGGCGGTCTATCACTCGTGAGAACTATCTGCCGGCCGGCTTCATAAAGGGCGTTGAAGGTGTGGAAGAACTCTTCCTGGGTGGCTTCCTTGCCCTTCAAGAACTGAACGTCATCTACCAGAAGCAAGTCAGTTTCCCTATAACGCCGGCGAAACTCTTGAGTAGATCGGTTCTGGATAGATCCAATCATTTCATTTGTGAACTGTTCAGCACCAATGAAAGTGATGCGAATTTCCGGATGCCGTCCAAACACCTCGTGGGCAATTGCCTGCATGAGATGTGTCTTCCCCAAACCCGTATCTCCGTAAAGAAATAAAGGATTGTATACTCTCCCTGGTGCTTGTGAAACGGCATGTGCAGCGGCAGCAGCGAGCTCATTCGATTTACCGATGACAAAGTGGTCGAAAGTATAGCGCTCACTGAGCTGTGCATTAATGCTGCCTTGTTTCTGGCGTTCTAGTGGCGGTGTTTGTGGGGGTAATGGCGCAACGAACAGGTCCATTTGATTCCGGGTCTTTCTTTCTTCATGAACGCGAAATACGATAGAAAGTGGGTGACCCAGGGCAATGGGAGCTAAACTGCCGAGTAGCTCTGCGTGTTTTGATTCATTCCAATCGGCCGCAAACTGGTCGGGTGACCCCACGATAAGGGTATTGCCTTCGAGTGCTAATGCTTCTGTTGGCTCGAGCCAGGTTCGAAACGTCTGTTCCGGAAGCTCATGGCGTGCGCGATCCAGAATGCGCGTCCAGACTTCGGTCGCCGAGAGCGTCATCAAAGGCTGCGGATGTGGATAACCTGGAAGGACAGGGGGGAGCGAAGCTATTTCGCCAATGTGGAAAAAGCAAATGAGTGACTGCGGCGAATTTGGCCTGATAACGAGCACATGAATCAACTAGGTCTTGTGGTGCTACCGTCAAGATGTGGATGGCTCGTCAGTCGCTTCATCTAGCTTGACCTATCTTACTGTCTTGGTTAGCTTTACCAGTCTGTAGCCAAGTTTTGTTTAGACCGTACCTGGAGTAGAAGATGGGAAAGCCAACCTACCGCCCACGTAACACTCGGCGGCTCAAGACGCACGGTTTCCGTGCGCGCATGGAAACGAAGTGGGGTCGTGCGACACTTGCTCGTCGCCGGAAAAAGGGACGGAAGCAGCTGACCGTTCGTATCCCAGATAAGTACGCTGGAGCGTAAGACGCCGAGGGCGTCATTGGGCTTTCCCAGGAAAGCTCGTATCACGCGGGGCGCAGAGCTACAACGCATTGCGCGAGAGGGGAAGCGCATCCGGACCAGATACATCGAGGTTCGGGCGGCGACTTCCCCTCTCGCGTGTTCAGAGACCAAGCAGGGAGTGCGCATCGGCCTGATCGTACCGCGCTTCAAACACTCTGCTGTACTGCGCAATCAGCTCAAGCGACGACTTCGTGAACTCGCACGGATCCAACTCGTGCCCATGAAGATATCGATGGATATCGTGATGCGAATTCGGCCAGATGCATATGAAGCTACGTTTGCCGCACTGACCAAGGATGTCGAACACGTGCTTGAACAGCTCGAGCGATGGCGTGTAGCAACTGAAGAAAGCTCAGTAAGTGAAGCGCTCAAAGTGAACAAGCCGCACGAGTCGTCATGAAAACGGTATTCGTACTGTTCGTCCGAGGGTATCAGGTCTCTCTTGGGCACCTTTTGCCTCCATCTTGCCGTTATTATCCAAGTTGTTCTGCCTATGCCATCGAGGCTCTCGAACGTCATGGAGCATGGCATGGTGGTTGGCTCGCACTCCGCCGCATCGGGCGGTGTCACCCCTTCCGTCCCGGCGGATACGATCCGGTACCCTGACGTAGCCGCGCGCGCGTCGGGAGCTTACCTATGAACAAGCGTTTCTTTCTTGCCCTGATACTGACGGCAATTGTCATCGTTGCCACGCCGCTGCTCTTTCCAAATACGAGACAGCGGCCAGTCTCACTGGTACCCACCGATAGTACGCACAAAACAGTTGCAGAAGCCTCTCGTGATACGGTGTTACCGGTTGCACCGGCGGTTGCACCAACGCCAATTAGTGCTGTAGCGCAACTAAATGCCCCCACGACCGTCGCTGACACAGTGGTCGTGAGAACACCGCACGCTGCCTACACATTCAATATCAGGGGTGCGGCGCCGATCTCCGTCGTGCTGGACAGCTATCCATCCCTACGTCCAGATCGACGTGGTACGAGGGCTCAGCTTGTTGAACGCAACGACGCATTGGCGCAGTACCGGCTCGTCCTTGGTCGTGATACCGTGGCGTTGGATACTGTGACATTTCGAGCGGAACAGGGCTCGAACCCCAATGCGCAAGCCATCAGCTTTGGCGGTATTGCTGCTGGTCATGCGATCAATCTCACCTACGCGTTCGCTCCTCAAGATGCAGAACAGTATCTGGTACATGTGTCTGCTGCGGTAGCAGACGCGCCCCAGGGAAGCGGACTGTTGATCAAACTTCCCCGCACACTTCACTCGAACGAAGCCGACACGCTTGATGACTTGAATCATCTCGCAGTGAGCTACCGCCCTTCATTGGGTGATGTGAAGAGCGTGAGCTACTCTAAATTGGATTCGGCAGAACTTCGTGCCGAGCCCGGTCCGATCAACTGGGTTGCAACGCGGGACAAGTACTTCCTGTCGGTTTTTCGAGCGACGAAAACGCCCTTTTCGGCGTTGAGTCTTCAAGGTGCCCCCCGCAAGGGAAAACTGGCCCCGGACATTCACGCGAATGTCGCACTGCCACTGAGTGCTGACGGTACTGCTGCATTCGAGATCTACGCTGGTCCGCAAAATTTCGAGCGACTACAGCGCCTCGGCGGAGATCTCGATCAGGTGAATCCATACGCCGGCTGGCTTCACGGCGTAGTACAGCCCTTTGCGACGATCGTCATGAAGGCGCTGCTGTGGATGAAGCGGACGACGCAGCTGAACTATGGGTGGGTGCTCGTCCTGTTCGGAGTAATCATTCGTCTCGTGCTGTGGCCCCTGAATCAGGGAGCCATGCGAACCAGCATGAAGATGCAGCGGCTCCAGCCGGAGCTGCAGGCGCTTCAGAAAAAGCACACCGATGATCCAAAAAAGCAGCAAGAAGCGATCATGAAGGTGTACAAGGACCACGGCATGAGTCCCCTCAGTCCACTGATGGGATGTCTGCCGATGCTCTTGCCGATGCCTGTGCTCTTCGCGCTGTACTACGTCTTTCAGAACACGATCGAGTTTCGAGGGGTCCCGTTCCTATGGCTACCTGATATTTCCCTGCGGGACCCGTTCTACATCACGCCGCTCCTCATGGGTGTTTCGATGTTCGTGATGTCGTGGATTGGCATGCGAAACTCTCCGCCAAATCCCCAAGCGAAGATGATGAGCTACATGATGCCTGTCATGCTCACAGTGCTATTCCTGAATTTCGCGTCCGGGCTCAACCTGTACTACGCCGTCCAGAACATCGCAGCGATTCCTCAACAGTGGTTGCTTGCTCGGGAACGAGGTAAATCGCCCATGGCCCCCACGGGCGTACTGGCTGGAAAACGAACGTAGCCTTACCAGCAGGGCAGAAAGGTGCGTCAGGGGCGTGTCACGATCATCGTGGCGCGCCCCCTGCTTCAGGAGGTGGCGTGAAGACGACCTACATCGGACACGCCACTCTGTTGCTCGAGATCGGCGAGACACGAATTCTCACTGATCCGAACTTCGAATCATCACTGGGGCATTTCCTGCCGCGTGTGAGCGCTCCTGGAATTGCCTTGGAATCACTGCCAAGGCTCGATGCCTTGCTCCTGACGCACGCGCACGCTGATCATCTTTCCTTCAAGTCGCTTGATCGGCTTCCTTCTGATATTCCGCTATTCGCGCCTGGCGTGATTGCGAAGTGGCTCCAGCAAAAGGGGTACGGAAACGCTGTTGCCCTGGATCCCAACGGCCGCGTAACACTGGCAAATGGCGCGCTCCGTATCCACGCTAGTCAGGCGACCCATCAAGGGAACAGGTACGGATTCGATCGTTGGCGAAGTGCTGCGAACATGTACCTGCTCGAGACCGAGGAGGAGAGCGTCTTCTTTGCCGGGGATACCGCACTGACAGAATCGACTCACTACCTCGTGAAGGACGTACTCTGGCAAAGAGGTCGTGCGCTCGACGTAGCGTTGCTCCCGATCGGATATGCGCCGCGGTGGAAGCCGGGGTTTCAGCGGGGCCATCTCACCGGAGAGGACGCACTGGCCCTATTCGAGATCCTGCGCGCTCGTGCCATGCTGCCGTATCACTGGGGGACATTCCGTCACGTCACGTCGACGGCCCATGATGCGATCGACAGGTTACGTACGAAGCTCGAGAGTTATGTCGGCCGAGAGCAGGTGCATATCGTGGAACCTGGCGAAACGTTGATTGTCGAGAGTGACAGTATTCGACGAGCACGGCTGGGATGAGACCTGACGCTCTCGATGCTTCGGTCGTCGGTGATGACCAAACAATCGCAGCGATCGCGACTCCCCTCGGTCGGGGCGCACTAGCCATCATTCGAGCAAGTGGACCGAAGGCTCAGAAGCTAGCCAGCGCTCTGCTCGATCCTGTACCGACACGACCTCGTCAGGCAACCCACTGCGTGGTACGTGACGCAAACGGCGAAGAGATCGATGACGCTGTCGCGACGCTGTACCTCGCACCGCATTCGTTCACGGGAGAGGACCTGCTGGAAATCAGCACGCACGGCGGGCTGGTGGTGCCGAGTACAGTTCTCGCCGCAGCAATCTCGGCAGGAGCACGACTGGCTGAGCCAGGAGAGTTCACTCGACGGGCTGTGTTGAATGGAAAGCTGGACCTCCTGCAAGCAGAAGCGATCGGCGATCTCATCGATGCGCGCAGCTCGGCGGCACATCGGTTGGCGCTGCGTCAACTCGACGGTGGTCTTTCGCGCCGCCTCGAAGCATTGCGCGAACGCCTCCTTTCACTCGAGGCGCTGCTCGCCTATGACATCGACTTTCCCGAAGAGGACGATGGTCCAGTACCGCGAGAGCGAATCATTCAAGTTGCAGACGAGCTTCGGGACGCACTCACTGCCCTGCTTGCGACCGGTGAACAAGGACGCCTCGTGCACGAAGGAGCCCTCGTTGTGCTCGCAGGAGCCCCGAACGTCGGAAAGTCCTCGCTTTTCAACGCGCTCCTCGGCGAAGCACGAGCGATCGTCACCGATGTGCCAGGAACTACTCGAGATGCAATTGAAGCTGTACTGGACCTACCGGGCTGGCCGCTGCGTCTCGTCGATACGGCGGGTCTTCGTGAGACCACGGATATGGTCGAGCGAATGGGTGTCGAAGCGTCGTCACGCTACCTAGGGCGTGCGGCAGTCGTGCTGGCGTGTATGGACTCTCCTGAATCGGCGCAAGCTCTCGCCCGCCTGGCCGACGACGCGAGCGGCGTGATCATCACGGTAGCGACCAAGGGCGAATTAGTATCAGAAAGCGTCAAAAAACTGGCGGATGTGGTCGTGAGTGCGCACACCGGAGAGGGACTCTCGACACTTCTGACGCTCGTCGAAACACGAGTCGCCAGCGAGCGAGGTGTGCCAACCCTGGATGCGCCGATCCTCACGCGCACACGCCACCGAGTGGCGGTTGCTGAGGCAAGCGCAGAGGTCGAACGATTCCTGACCGCATGGCGTGACGACGGGTTGCCGGCATCCGTTGCAGCGACGCACGTGCGATCCGCCGCGAACTCACTCAGTGAGTTGATTGGCGGGATCTATGTGGACGACGTGCTGGATGTCGTCTTCCGCAGCTTCTGCGTGGGGAAGTAGCGCTCAAGCCGTTGCTGCGGCATCGCGAGCAAGCTGCGCCAGTTCATCCGAGCTCGCACGTACTGCCCACGCGATGCCATGTTGAGCGATCGCGGCCTCGACGATTCGTGCGCCGAGGAAGTAGCCGCTGCGCTCGGGAAGAACATAGCGGTCGACCGTGCGGGCCTCATCGCTCATTCCGCCGGACAGATAGCGTAACCGAAGGCCCAGCCCGGCGCGATTCAGGTCCTCTGTAACAGCGCGAGAGATCACAGCTTCCAACTCCCGCACGCGGGCGTACTGTCGGCGTCCAAAGCCGAAGTATTCCCACGCGGCATGTCCAGGACTGATCATCTGCGACACATGGACCGCGAGCCCTTCATTCACGAGCAACTCACGAAGCACAGCTTGCCGACCGGTGTCCCAATACGAGTAGGTGCCTTGAGCGGCCTCGATGAGGTGGCGCATCTCACTTCGGCTCGTGGGCGAAGTGTATCGAATTGCGTGCGCGAACTCGTGTGCGAGCCAGAGCGGCAACAACTCGGGGTCGAGTCCGAGGCCCTGCGTTTCCGGATTGGCGACAGACGTAAAATGCTCGAGGCAAGCGAACGCGATACCGCGTCCATCGACGACCAATTCGCCGGCGTTGGCCGCGCCGACGCCCACCATGAGCACGATATCGACGTCAACGTCCTGATCGAGCAACCTGGCGCACCGCTCCTCGGTCGCGCGTGCAAGTGCAACAACGTCCGTGCGCTCGAGCATCTCGTACAAGTCCTTTCGGTCGGCCAGCGCTGTCGAGCGTACAACGTCGCCGAAGTGAGGACCGTCGGGATCGACGACGTAGTTCTGCCAGTAGTGCTCGAGTATTCGGCGGTGGGCCTGAAAGTAGCGTTGATATGCGGCGACGCGGTCGGTGCTATCGAGTACAGCAAAAAAATCTGGCAGCAGGTTGATCAGCATTCGACCGGGAAGCTACCTGCAGGAGGGCGGCGCGGGGCCCGTCACACGTACGGGAGCGCCGAAAGCAGGCGCATTGGACGCGGAATGATAGCGGCGACCATGAGGTCGAACAAGATACAAATCGCATCGTCGAACCGGCGTGCGTCGTCGCGAGCGAGTGTCGAGGGGCGTAGAGAGAATGTTTGACCGCGACTGCCGTAACACGGCAGGAAAGAAATCGGACTGGCACAATTCTTTCCTTGTTGTTCCCCCGACGGTAGTCCAGCAGAGCGGGAGAGGACGATGACGACGCTTCAGCAAATAGAATTGCGCTGTCCCATCTGTGACACGCGGTTCAAGTCCCAGCAGGTGATCTCCACCAACTCGTTCGGTGGAAAGCGCACCGATTTTCATGAACGCGCGGCAGGCACGCAGCCCCTACCGTTCCTGATTCACATGTGCAGTCGCTGCGGCTATTCCGGCGCTGATCGCGATTTCACCGAGGAGGCGGACGTCACGCCGGTGCTGCGCGAACACGTGTGGAACGAGTTGGCACCACAGCTTTCGACGGTTGCGGTGCTGGGCTCCGAAAAATACGAAGCCGCGGCAAAGGTCGCCGAGTGGCAGGCGCTCGATGTTCGTCATGTTGCCGACCTGCTGCTGCGTGCTGCATGGTGCTGTGTGGACGAGAGTGATACCGAGGCTGAACGCTTCTTCCGCCGAAAGGCAGCGTGGAAATTCGAGGAGGCCCTCTCCACCTTCGACGGCGTCGCTCGCGAGGAGCGTGCAGTACTCACGTACCTCGTCGGCGAGCTGTGGCGTCGCGTCGGGGATGGGCGTCAGGCGAACGAGTGGTTCAATCGCGTCGCATCAGAGATCAACGACACCAGCACACAGCAGTGGGTGATCGATGCCGCTCGGCAGCAGCGCGACTGTCCTCGGGAATGGTTCGGCTAATCGATCGAAGCGTGCTGACGAGAGTCCACCATATTATCGCGGGAGCCTCGAAGGTGAGGCTCCCGCTTTTTCTTTCGAGTGATCGATATCAGCGCGTGCCAAACAGGCGGTCTCCGGCATCGCCTAGGCCAGGCAGAATGTAGCCCTGATCGTTGAGCTCCCGATCGAGCGCTGCGCAGTAGACCGTGACGTCCGGATGTGCTTCAGCGAGCCGACGGACACCTTCTGGTGCGGCGACGAGGCAGAGGAAGCGAATACGTGTTGCACCGGCTCGCTTGAGTGACGTCACGGCTGCTGCCGCGCTTCCGCCGGTTGCAAGCATGGGGTCGAGCAGGAAGAAATCGCGTTCGGCAGCGTCGCCAGGAACCTTGAAGTAGTAGTCCACTGGCTCGAGGGTATCGTGATCGCGATACAGTCCGATGTGGCCGACACGGGCTGCGGGAACGAGTCGCGCCACCCCTTCGACCATACCGAGTCCCGCGCGAAGGATGGGCACGAGCGTCAGCTTCTTGCCGCTCACGCGCTTTCCCGCCGTTCGCTCGAGCGGCGTCTCGACGGGAGCAGCCTCGAGCGTCAGCTCGCTCGTTGCCTCATACGCAATGAGGGTCGCAATCTCGTCGACGAGCTCCTTGAAGATTTTGGTCGGAGTGGCACGGTCGCGCAACAAGGACAGCTTATGCTGCACGAGTGGGTGCGAAACGACACGCAGCGTGGGAAATGCGGGGGTGGTGTCCATGCGGCGGAAGCTACTAACTTCGCGCGCATGAAAGAATACCAGGCAGTGATGCTGCGTCTGTCGCGCCATGCGCGTGACGACGAAGATGCGCTGACGGACCTCCTGAACGAACGAAGCCGCAGTGGGTGGCATCCGGCAATGATGTCGCAGGACGAAAGCCGGGTGACGATCGTCTTCGTGCGATCCAGTGACGGAGAGACAGCATGAAAATTACCTTCGCCGGTGCCGCGCGCGAGGTTACGGGTTCCTGTCACATCGTCGAGGTCGGCGGGCGTACGATCCTGCTCGATTGCGGAATGTTCCAGGGCCGTCGCTCCGAGACACGCGTCAAGAACACCGTGTTGCCGATAGACGTCAACAAGATCGACGCCATCGTGCTCTCGCATGCACACATCGATCATTCCGGCCGGCTACCGCTGCTCATCCGGCACGGCTACCGAAAGCCGATCTATTGCACGGCCGCAACGCGCGACCTGTCTGCCGTGATGCTTGCGGACTCGGCACATATCCAGGAAAAGGACGCGGAGTTTCTGGCTCGCCGGCAGAAAACGAAGCAAGAGGTCATCGAGCCGCTCTACGGAATGCGTGACGCCACAATCGCCGCGGAGCGCATGGTAGGGATGCCGTACGACACATCGTTCGACGTCGTACCAGGCATCCGTGCCACCTTCTACGACGCCGGCCACATTCTAGGCTCCGCGTCCGTGGCCCTCGATTGCATCGAGGGCACGACGAGGAAGCGCATCGTGTTCTCGGGAGATGTGGGCCGAGCGGGACTACCGATCATTCGTGATCCGAAGCCGCCAACGGGAGGCGCCGACGTCGTCCTTCTCGAGTCGACATATGGGAATCGCGATCATCCGTCAGTCGCCGGCGCGCGGGACCAACTAGCGAGGATCATCACCGAGACGGCAGCGCGCGGCGGAAAAATCCTGATTCCTGCATTCTCGGTCGGTCGAACGCAGGAGATCGTCTACGACCTGCACGTGTTGGCGCGCGAGGGCCGAATTCCGCAGATCCCGATCTACGTCGACAGTCCTCTGGCAATCGACGCAACGACAGTGTTCGCGATGCACCCAGAGGTCTTCGATCAGACGGAAGATCTCGTCGAGAAGGTACAGGACCTGTTTCACTTCATGCAGGTGCGCTACACCCGCAAGGCGAGCGAGTCGAAGGGACTGAATACACAGCACGGGCCGATGGTGATCATCGCCGCATCGGGAATGTGCGAGGCTGGTCGTATCCTCCATCATCTCGCCCACAATGCGAGCGATCCGCGTACAACGATTCTCATCGTCGGCTTTCAGGCTGAACACACCCTCGGCCGGCGGATTGTGGATCGCGCTCCGGTGATCCGTGTCTTCGACAACGAGATCCCACTTCGCGCTCGCGTCGAGATACTCAACGGATATTCAGCGCATGGCGATCGAACCGAGCTGCAGCACTGGCTGGACGCCGTGCGCGCTGGCGATCCACGAGGATCGACGCCGCCTATTTATCTGGTGCACGGGGAAAGTTCGGCGCAGGACGCCTTTGCCGAACAACTCCGAGGGGCCGGCTATCCGTCGGTGCATGCGCCGGAGCGAAACGAGGCGATCACGCTGTGACCGAGCGGGATGCGCGCAGGACCATCGTCGGGGACGCGCGGTCGCGCATCGTTCGGGCGGGGATTCGCTGCGTGGTCCGAGACGGACTCGCCGATGCGAGCATGGCGGCAATCGCGCAAGAAGCAGAGGTGAGCAAGGCGCTCCTGCACTACCACTTCTCGGATCGCGCACAGCTGCTCAGTGAAATGATAACGCTCATCGGGCGACGGCTGATCACGCGAGAGCAAGGCGCGCTCGAGCGCGATGAGATTTCAGCGCCAGTGGATGTGCTGTGGCAGTGGCTCGACGTCGAACTCGAGCGAGGCGAGCTCCGAGCGCTACTCGCGCTCGGCACGCTGCGCGACGACGCGATTCGCGAAGCCGTGGCAGAAGTGAGCTCGGCGCGACGCACGTCTTCGGCCGCGACAGTGGAATACGTGTTCGCGCGACTGGGACTCACGGCACGTGTTCCTCGTACGCTGATTGCCGACGCCATCGTGGCGTTCGTCGACGGACTAGCGCTCGACCGAGAGTCCGGCCGCGACTCTCGCGTGAGCTTCGACGTGTTCTGGCTTGGGATGCTGAGCCTCGGCGACTGACGACGCAGGCTTCGCCGCACACACGCGGCGACTAGCTTCCAATCGATGGCTCCTCGTCGTTCGCTTCGGGCACGTCTAACGCTCATGGTGCTCGGTGTCGTGCTGCTCGGCTGGGTGGCATCGCTGGGCGCCGTGCTGGCGTGGGAGCGGCACGACCAAGCGCGACCCGTCGGGGCAATCGTGGTGCTCGGTGCTGCCCAGTATGTCGGGCGGCCTTCTCCTGTATTGCGAGCCCGACTGGACCACGCGATTGCCCTCTGGCATCGGCGCATGGCACCCATTCTCATCGTCACCGGTGGGCGGGGTACGGGCGATACCACGACCGAAGCGGCGGTGAGCCAGCGGTACGCCATCCAGCGGGGGGTACCCGCCTCGGCCATCCTTCTTGAAACAGAAGGCCGGACTACCAGTCAATCTATGGCCGGGATCGCTGCACTCATGGGCAGCCAGAGTCGCAAGGACGTCCTTCTCGTCAGCGATCCCTTTCACATGCTTCGCCTTGTCATCCTGGCGAGACGTCATGGTCTCGTGCCATTCGCCTCGCCGACACCCACCAGCCCGATAGCAGCCAGTCCGGTCGAACGGTGGAAGTACGCCCTCAGTGAATCGGTCAAAGCACCTTTCGCCTTCATCTTCGAGAGGAACAGTCAGTGAGATCACGCTATTTCGTATCAACATGTGCATTAATAGCCTCGACGGTGACGGCTGCGCATGCCAGCGGGGCACAGACCGTCCCGCGAATCCAGTTCGAGAAGACCACGCTGGCGAACGGGCTCGAGGTCATCCTCCACGAGGATCACTCGACGCCGATCGTCGTGGTCAACACGTGGTACAAGGTCGGATCCGGCGACGAAAAGCCGGGCCGCACGGGCTTCGCGCATCTGTTCGAGCACATCATGTTCATGGGCTCGGAGAACGTTCCGGTGGGAGCGTTCGACAAGTGGCTCGAGGCGGCGGGTGCCAACAACAACGGCTCCACCACGGAAGATCGCACGAACTACTACGAGTCGATGCCCTCGAATGCGCTGCCACTGGCGCTCTGGCTCGATGCGGACCGCATGGGCAAGCTGTTGCCCGTGATGGACCAGAAGAAGCTCGATCTTCAGCGCGACGTGGTGAAGAACGAACGTCGGCAGCGCGTCGACAACGTGCCGTACGGCAAGTGGAACGAGACCGTCATCGCGGCGCTCTTTCCGGCCACGCACCCGTACAGCTGGCCGGTCATCGGATCGTTGGCAGACCTGGGAGCCGCATCGTTGGAAGATGTGAAGGGATTCTTCCGCACGTACTACGCGCCCAACAACGCCACGATGGTGATCTCGGGCGACTTCAACCGTGACTCGGCACTCGTGTGGGTGAATCGCTATTTCGGGGCGATTCCTCGAGGCCCGCAGTTGCCCCCGCGTCCTGTCGTACAGGGGTTCACCGTTCCGCGTGACACCTTTCTCGTGCTCGAGGATCGCGTAACGCTTCCGCGGCTGTACAACACGTGGCATAGCGGAAAGATCTACGCGCCGGACGACGCACCGCTGGACCTGCTCGCGGACGTCCTCGCCGGCGACAAGAACTCGCGCCTCTACAAGCGGCTAGTGTTCGAGATGCAGGTCGCGCAGGACGTGACGGCATTCAACAACAGCACGAAGCTCGACGGCTATTTCAACGTGTGGGTCACACCAAAGCCCGGACACACGCCAGTCGAGATGTCGGGACTGGTTGCCGAGGAGATCAACAAGATCGTGAAGGATGGAATCACGCCTCGCGAGTTAGCGCGTGCGCAGAACACACGACGAGCGTCGTTCCTCGATCGCATGGCGTCGGTGCTCGGGAAGTCGGATCGTCTGGCGGAATACAACTACTACGCCGGAAATCCAGACTATTCACAGCAGGATGCCGCGCGCTATGACCGCGTGACCACCGCTGACGTGCAGCGTGTCGCCGCGCAGTATCTCACGAAGCCGAAGGTGGTGCTCACCATCGTGCCTCAAGGAAAGAAGGAGCTCATGGTTTCGGGAGGAGCCAAGTGATGCGCCGTACTCTACGCCTCAGCGTCGCGCTCGTGGGTGCGACGACAGCCGCCGCGTGTGGCACTCCCGTGGTCACGACATCCAATCCTGTCGTGGTCGCACAGCCATCAGCGACGCTCGACCTGACCAAGCCACCGACGCTAGGTGCTCCGCCCTCGCTGTCGGTGCCACCGATCGTGACGCGCCAGCTGGCCAATGGGTTGAAGATCATCGTCGTCGAACAGCATGAGTTACCGCTGGCGGACATGCTCCTTCAGGTGCGCACGGGCGGGGAGGCGGATCCGGCAGGCAAGCCCGGCGCGGCAGGATTGACGTCGAGCATGTTGATGGAAGGCACGACGTCGCGCACCTCGCTGCAGATCGACGATCAGCAGGCGTTCCTGGGAGTCAGCATTTCCGCGGGAAGCGGATGGGAGCAGAGTACTGTCTCGCTGCACACGCCCACCGCGCAGCTGGACAGTGCGATGACGCTGCTGGCCGACATCGGGCTGCGTCCTGCGTTTGCGGCGGCGGATCTCGAGCGCGTGCGCAAGGTTCGCCTCACGGCGCTACAACAACAGCGCGATCGTGGACCGGCAATCGCGGATCGTGCGTACGCCGCGGCGCTGTATGGCAGCGACAATGCGTACGGCCGTCCGCTTGGTGGAACCGAGCTGTCGATCGCCGCGCTGACGCGCGACGACCTGATGAAGTTCTACGGCACGTTCTATCGGCCGAACAATGCGACGCTGCTCGTCGTCGGTGACGTGAAGCCGGACGACATCGAGCGCCGTGCACAGGCACTGTTCGGTGCATGGGCGCGGGCAGACGTCCCGTCCGTCACGGCGGCGAATGCCGCCCGCGCGACAGCGACGACCGTGGTTCTCGTCGACAAGCCAGGGGCCGCGCAGTCGTCATTCCGCGTCGGTGGAATCGGCGCGGCGCGGACGACGAGCGACTACTTCGCGCTGCAGGTGATGAATACGATGCTGGGCGGCTCGTTCGGCAGCAGGCTCAACCAGAACTTGCGCGAGAAGCATGGATACACGTATGGGGCCAATTCGGGCTTCTCGTTTCGTCGTTCGGCGGGTCCGTTCACGGCGAGTGCCGAAGTGGTCACCGCCAAAACCGACTCGGCGATCGTGGAGTTCATGAAGGAGCTGTCAGCCATCCGTGACACGGTGCCCACGGTCGAGCTCGAAAATGCAAAGCGCTACCTGCAGCTCGGGTTACCGCAGGGGTTCGAGACGACGCGTGGTATCGCCGGCCAGCTGCTGCCGCTGGTGACGTACGACGTTCCGCTCGACTTCTACAACACGGCCGTGCAACGCATCGGTGCGGTCACGCAGGCGGACATTCAGCGAGTCGCTCGGCAGTACATTGATCCGGCTAGGCTGACGCTGGTCATCGTGGGCGACAAGAAGGTCATCGAGCCAGGCATCCGTGCGCTGAATCCGGGTACCATCGTGATCCGCGATGCCCGGGATGTGCTGGGGGCGCCACCGACGCCGTAGCAGAAACCCGTGGGGAACCAAAAGGGGTGCCGGTCGCTTCGACCGGCACCCCTTTCGTATCATGCGGGTATCCGCTGCTACAAATGCCCTACCTAGAGTACAATTTGTACTGATGCGTATTCCGATCGAGTCGTTTCAACTCTCCAACGGGCTGTCCGTCGTCCTCTCAGAGGACCACACGGCACCAATTGTCGCAGTCAATCTCTGGTATCATGTCGGTTCCGCGAACGAGCGCGAAGGCCGCACGGGGTTCGCGCACCTGTTCGAGCACATGCTCTTTCAGGGCTCCGCGAACGTGAAGTCGAACGAGCACTTCGAGTTCATTCAGCGAGCCGGCGGCACGTTGAATGGATCGACCTGGCTGGATCGCACGAACTACTACGAGACCGTTCCGTCGAACCAACTCGAGCTGACGATCTGGCTCGAAGCGAACCGAATGGGCTACCTGTTGCCGGCAATGACGCAGCAGAAGCTGGATACGCAGCGAGACGTCGTGCAGAACGAACGTCGCTGGTCGATGGACAACCAACCGTACGGGACGTGGTGGGAGCGGCTCCCGGCCCTGGCATTTCCGTCGGAGCATCCGTTCCATCATTCGCTGATCGGTTCGATGAGCGACCTCGACGCCGCCAGCCTGGAAGACATCGCGCACTTCTTCTCGACGTACTACACGCCGGACAACGCCGTGCTCTCCATCGCCGGCGACTTCGATCCAGCGGAAGCGCGCGCGATGATCGAGCGCCATTTCGGTGGGATTCCTCGTGGACAGGGCAAACCACTGCTGCCTGACATGACGCTGCCGCCGACATATGGCGGACCATTGCGAGAGATGGTCCGGGACGACGTCATGCTGCCACGCATGTTCGTCGCGTTTCGCTCGCCGGTCTTTGGCAGCGACGAGTATTACGCGGCAAGCGTGACGAGCGCGATTCTCGGTCTCAAGAAGGGAAGCCGGTTGTACCGCGCTCTCGTCCGCGAGCAACAAGTGGCGGCGGAAGCAACCGCATTCACCTACGATCTCGCGAAGGGGAGCGACCTGCTCGTCGTCGACGTCACGGCTCGGCCGGAGACGTCCACCGAGTCGCTCGAAGTCGCGGTGCACATGGAGATCGATCGCCTGCACAACGAAGGCGTGACGGAGGAAGAAATCGCGCGCGCAGTTGCACTGATCGAGACGGATCTCATCGCAGCGCTCCAGTCGGCGGGCGACCGTGCAGACAAGCTGTCGATGTTTGCGACCTATTTTGGCGACGCGGAGATCGTGAATACACAGACGGATCGGTATCAAGCGGTAACAGTAGAGCGCGTGAACGCTTTCGTGCGCGAGCGACTGTCGCGCGACAACCGGGCGAGCCTGATCTACGTGCCGCGCGAACAGTCCGAGGTGCCTCCACAGGATGACCTCGCGATGGCGGAGGTCCCGTGAGCGAGGGGACGACAGCGGCTTTGCTGCGCGAGCCCACACCGAAGCCCGAACCCGCCGCACCGCGCGACTATCACTTTCCGCACTTCGAGCGAACAACGCTGGCCAACGGCGTCCAGCTCGTCGTGGCGACCGTTCCCAAGCTCCCACTCGTCACGGTGCTCGCACTCGTCGAGGGCGGAGCCGCGGTCGAGCCGGCAGACAAACGCGGGGTCGCTGCACTGACCGCGCGACTGTTGCTGGAAGGTGCGGCAGGCATGGACGGTGTCGCACTCGCCGATCGGTTCGAGCGCATCGGATCGTCAGTGGAAGCACATGCCGATTGGGACGTGGCGTCCGTCTCGCTGACGACACTGAGCAACAGGCTCGCCGATGCACTTGCGCTCGTTCGGGACCTGCTTCGCTCGCCGACGTTTCCCGAGCGCGAAGTCCAGCGACTCAAGGAAGAGCGACTCGCCGACTTGCTGCAGCAACTGGCCGAGCCGCGCGGGCTGGCCGACGAGCAGTTCGCGCACGCGCTATACGAGTCGACGGCACGGTACGCCGCGCCAGAGGAAGGTGACGCCGCAAGCGTCCGCGCCCTCACACGCGACGATGTGCAACGGTTCCATACGGCGCGCTATCAACCGGGCGGTACAACGCTCGTGTTCTCCGGCGACGTGACGATGAAGGACGCCGCCGCGCTCGCGGAATCACTGTTCGGTGACTGGACCGGTGCACGTCCGCCGGAAGCGCCACGCGGCATCGACGCCGTGCGCGCGGGCAAGTTGGTACGCGTCGTCGCGAAGACAGATGCGCCACAGTCGGAGGTCCGTGTGGGACACCGCGGCTTGCCGCGCACGACACCCGACTACTTCGACGCCGTGGTGATGAACGCCGTGCTTGGTGGACTCTTCTCTTCGCGTATCAACCTGAACCTGCGAGAGGTGCATGGTTACACGTACGGCGCCTCGTCGGCATTCGATTGGCGACGCGGCACGGGTCCATTCGTCGTGCAGACGGCGGTGAAGAGCGACGTCACCGGCGCGGCGGTGCAGGAGATCCTCGCCGAGATCGAGCGCGTGCGCACCACGGCGATCCGCGAAGACGAGCTCACGCTCGCCACGAGCTATCTCGACGGCGTGTTTCCGATTCGTTACGAGACGACCGCCGCCATCGCGAGTGCGCTCGCGAACATGGTCATCCATGGATTGCCCGAGAACTACTACGACGAGTATCGAGCGCATGTGCGCGGCGTGACGACCGAGGGGGTACTGCGCGCGGCACAGCGACACCTGCATCCCGACGAGCTCCGTATCGTGGTCGTCGGAGATCCGGCGGTCGTTGCGGCGTCCGTCGGAGCCGTGACAGGGATAACCCCCGAGATCATCACGGGAGAAGGTGGCGAGGTGCCCGCTTGACGCCGGCAAAGAAGAAGGAGGCAGCGCTCAAGAAGGGCGCGCCAGTGGTCACGTCAGAGGAGTTGCTCAAGCGGAAGAAGGGTGCAAAGCCGGACGTGCAGCTCGACAGCAAGGAGTTGTATCGCGGACGGATATTCACGCTCAATCGCGACACCATCCGCTTTCCCGACGATTCGACGGCGGATATGGACATCTGTCGTCATCCCGGAGCGTCAGCGGTTGTCCCGTTCCTGAGCGACCCACTCGGCGACGAGCCTCAGATCCTCATGATTCGGCAGTATCGGTACGCGGCGGGTGGATACATCTACGAGATCCCCGCGGGCCGTCTCGACGGTGACGAGACTCCTGAGAACTGCGCCGCACGCGAGCTGAAGGAAGAGACGGGGTGTACGGCGGAAAAGTTCGAGCGGCTGACGTCGATCCTGACGACGCCCGGATTCACCGACGAAGTCATCCACCTGTTCATGGCCACGGGTCTCACGCACGGCGAGCCAAACCGTGAGGCAGATGAATTCGTCGACCTTGTGATCATGCGCCTTTCGGAGGCACTCGAGCGGATCAGCACCGGGGAGATCGTGGACTCCAAGACGGCGATTGCCCTGATGTTCGCTGCGGGGTTCAAGACCGGGGCGTAGGGCGAACTCCAACCGCCTATTTGGCGGGAACAGCAAACCAGACAGCCTCCGAATGTGTCAAAAGTGGACACAGGCCGGGGGCTGTCTCGTCAGGTGTGCTAAAAAGAGGACAAAAACTACAGAGCAGACTCGACAGCTTAAGACCAATGGAATGTGTAAACGGCTGTCGCCACACGACTTACAAAATGTTCCCTGGTTCCCTCAACTCGGCATGGCCCCTGCTTTTACCAGTGGCACAAAGGGACGAAAGCAGAGGAGCACAGGAACGAATCCTGATTTGTCCGAGAGTATCCTTTCGCAGTACTTGGGGGATAAGACCATGGCAGACATCGCGATGAAGCGGACGGCCCAACAGGGGCCCTCGGTCCGCGAACAACTCAAGGCGATGGACGATGCAGAGATCGTCACGTCCTTTCTCGGTGGGGAAGAGCGTGCCTTTCAGGAGCTCGTCGAGCGCTACCAAACGCGCCTACTGAACTTCATATACCGCACGATCGGTGACCGCGAGAAGGCGGAGGACCTCGTTCAGGAAGTCTTCATCCGGGTCTACCGTCACCTACATCGCTTCGACAGGTCGAAGAAGTTCTCGACCTGGGCCTACACCATCGCGTCGAACCTCGCAAAGAACGAACTGCGCAACCGTTCGCGGAACCCGCTGGTGCTCTTCCAGACCATCAAGGGGAACTGGGACGACGACGATCGCCCGCTGCAGTTCGAGGACACGACGGCACGTCCGGACGACCTGTACCGCAAGCGTCACCTGCGAGAGCTGGTGGCCGAGACGGTCGCCAAACTGCCGGAGCATCATCGCCAGGTGTTCGTGCTGCGCGAGCTGGAAGGGAAATCGTACGAAGAGATCGCCGAGATCACGGATTGCAACCTCGGCACGGTGAAGTCGAGACTCAACCGGGCGCGGAATGCGTTCGCGGAGATCATCGAGCCCTGGGTGGACTGAGCAGATCTCGTCGTTGGCAGGTGCAGGGGGGAGGGGAAGCACGACAGCAAACGGCCGTAGCGCTCGGGAGGCGCTACGGCCGTCCTGCATGTATATCTGTCGTCGTTGCCGGAACAGCTCCGCGTACAGCGGGTACGGAAGGCAGCGAAATCAGCCCCCTTACTTGCAATCAGGCCTCATGAACTGTCGGGAGTTTCGGCGAAAGCATGACGCATATGTCGACGACACGCTGAGCGGCGTGGAGCTCGAAGGAATGGCAAACCATCGCCGTGTCTGCGAGCACTGCGCGCAGCTCGATACGCGCATCCGTCGTGCACTGCTCGTGGCGCACAACCTTCCCACAATCCAGCCATCGGCGGCGTTCAGCGAACGGCTGCAGGCACGTCTTCGCACCGAGCGGATGTCGATGGACCTGGTGCGTGAGCGGGAGGCGCCGTTCTCGACACGTCACTGGTATCCGCTGTCGGCAAACGCGTTCACCGCGATTGCGGCAGGAGTGCTTGCCGCCGCTGGCCTGGCGACGGCAGTGTCGCTGTCCGATTCCCGCGATGAGGTCATTCGTCTCGCGCCCGTCGTCGCATCGCGCCCGGAAGCTGAGCCGTCGGCGCTGATGCCACCGACGATGGTGGCCGCCGTGCCTGCCGGCATGCCGATGTGGCCCGCCGTGTTCGTGGCGCAGCAGGCGCCCTGGCACTTCGCGAGTGACGCCGCAGGGCGCTAACTGATCACAGCCGTCCGCCATTCGATTGCGGACGGTCCCGTCATCGTCGCGTCGCCCTATATTTGGCGAATGGCGTCCGCCGGCGAGAAAGCGCTCCATGCCGCGCTGAGAAAGCGCGAATTCGACCCCGTCTACTACTTCTTCGGAGACGACGATTTCCTCAAGGACCGCAGTGTCCGCGAGCTCGTCGAGACGGCGGTCGATCCGGCTACGCGCGACTTCAATCTCGAGCTACGCCGTGGCGCAGACCTCGACGCGGAAGCACTCGACTCGCTGCTCAGCACGCCGCCGATGCTGGCTGAACGCCGCGTAGTGGTGGTGCGAGACGTCGA
The DNA here is from genome assembly GCA_039915865.1 of Gemmatimonadaceae bacterium. Classification (GTDB taxonomy): domain Bacteria; phylum Gemmatimonadota; class Gemmatimonadetes; order Gemmatimonadales; family Gemmatimonadaceae; genus AG11. The sequence goes on from JBDSML010000158.1 coordinate 96,167, forward strand.
CAAGCTGAAGAAAGATGCCCGCCGGATCCTCGACGACTACCTCAAGCGTCCAGCGCCGGACTGCGTGCTGTTGCTCGTGTCGCCAAGCGGGGCGAAAGCCGAGAAGGGCTTGAGCGACCGGAGTACGGCGGTGGAATTTGCGCCACTCGCCGGGGATCGCCTGCCCAAGTGGGTCGCCTACCAGGTGGAAACCGTTCTTGGAGGCACGATCACACCCGATGCGGTGTCGCTGCTGGTAGAAGTCGTTGGCGAGGACCTCTCGCAGCTCGCCGTCGAGCTCGAAAAACTCGCCAGCTTTTCTGATGGTGTCATCGACGAAGCAGCGGTGACGGCGGTCGTCGGCGTGCGGCGCGGTGAATCGCTCGGCGCATTGCTCGATGCGATTGCCGCGCGTGACGCGGCGCGCGCGATGGAGCTACTCCCCGGCGTACTGCAGCAGCCGAAGATGAACGCGGTGGTGCTCACGATGCACCTGACCACGCAGACGATGGCGCTCGCATATGGCGAAGCGGCGCGTGCGCGCGGCGTACAACCTCGCTCGCTCTACAACGAGTTCATGTCGCTACTGAAGGAGACCGGCGCATTTCCCGGACGGCCATGGGGCGAGGCCGTCAACGCCTGGACGAAGTACTCAGACCGGTGGTCGCCTGATGCGCTGGATTCCGCGCTTGCCACCCTCCTCGCAACGGACGAAGCACTCAAGGACACTCGCGTCTCGTCCGAAGAGCAAGTGTTCACATCGCTCGTGCTCGCGCTGTGTTGCGCGGGCTCGTCACGTCGCGTGGCTTGACCGCGCACCTACCCTCAGCACATACGATGCGACGTCTCTCGTTCTTCTTCAGTGCGCTGTTGCTCGCCTGCGTCGTACCGTCTGCCAGTGCGCAGACCATGGCCGCGCCCCCGAACGACTCGCTCTTCCGACGCGCTCGGCGCATGGTTGGCGAGGGCAATGGTGCGGCGGGCCGCGCCGTGGTGGATTCACTGCTGAAGCGCGCGGAAGAGGGAAGCACCACCTACGGCGATGCACTCTTCTGGCGCGGCGCACTCGCACAGACGGCCGTCGAGGCAGAGAGTGATTATCGCCGAGTGATCGTGGAGTATCCGCTGTCGCACTATGCCGATGATGCGTTGCTCGCGATCGTGGAGCTCGAGCAGGCGCGCGGCGATCGTGCGGGCGCACTTGCACACCTGCAGCGATTCGTGCGCGAGCATCCGGTCAGCTCGGCGCGCGGAATCGCCGCGCTGGCGGCAGCGCGGCTTGCGTTCGACCAGCGCGACACGAAGGTGGGTTGTGCGATGATCACCGAGGCGCGGGCGTCGGCGGTGTCGACGGATGTAGAGCTGCGGAATCAAATCGATTACTTCGGGTCGAAGTGCGTAAACGCGGCAACCGAGGTAGCCGTCGCGCCGACGGTGAGCACGCCGACAACGCCGCCTCGCGACACGGAAGCAACGACGCCAAAGAAGCCCGCAGCCGCGTCGACGAAAAGGCCGGCGAGCACGACGACAAAGACGGCCCCAACGGACAGCCTTGCGAAGGCGGCTAAAACTGCCAGCGTGGCGTCGAGGATTTCGGCGGACACAGCGGCCAAGGCGACAAAAGCGTCGAAGACGCCCGTGGCTGACAATGTCGTAAAGCCGACGACGAAGCCCGCGGCAGCTCCCCCGTCGACGCAACCTGCCAAGGCAACGGGCAGCTACACGATCCAGCTCGCAGCATACGGCACACGAGCCGATGCCGAGGCGCTCGTGAAGAAGCTTCAGGCAAAGGGAGTGACGGCGCGCGTCAGCGGCGCTGCGAAGCCGTTCCGCGTACGGCTGGACTTCTATCCCACGCGCCAGGCGGCACAGGAGGAAGTCGCGTCGTTGAAGACGCGCGGTATCATCGGCTTCGTCACGGAAGAGCGAGCACCGGCAGGCAAGTCGCCGTGAGCGGTGTCGTCGCGACGCCGTTGATGCAGCAATACCGGGAGATCAAGGCACGGCACCAGAGTGCCATCCTGTTTTTTCGGATGGGCGACTTCTACGAGATGTTCTACGAGGACGCCGAGACGGCAGCGCGTGTGCTCGGACTGACGTTGACGGCGCGCAACAACGGTGGCGCGAACGAAGTACCCCTTGCCGGTGTGCCGGTGAAGTCGGGGCCGGACTATCTGCGCCGGCTCGTGCAGCAGGGGTATCGCGTCGCCATTTGCGAGCAGGTGGAGGATCCCAAGCTCGCGAAGGGAATCGTCCGGCGCGAAGTGGTGGAGACGATCTCTCCCGGCGTAGCGTTCGCGGACGACCTGCTCGACGGCGCGCGCAACAACTTCGTCGTCGCTGTGGGATCGACGTACAACGGCTCGATCGGGATCGCTGCCGCGGATGTGTCGACGGGAGAATTTCGTCTCACCGTCGTACCGCTGGCAGAGGTCGACACGGCGCTGGCGCGATTTGCGCCGCGGGAGATCGTCGTGCCGAAGGGCGCGGACACACTGCCGCGAAGCCCCGGACTGGACGGCGTGCTCGTCACCGAGCGCGAAACGTGGGAATTCGACGAGTCGATGGCGCGCGATGACGTTGCGCGGCACTTCGACGTGCGCGGATTGGACGGGCTTGGTCTCGGGACCGACGACGGGCAGGCGATCGCCGTTGCCGGTGCGCTGCTGCGCTACCTCAAGGAGATGCAGCCGTCGGGCGTACCGCAGCTCGCACGTCCGACGATCGAACGTGCTGGTGGCACAATGCCGCTCGACGAAATGACTCGCCGCAATCTCGAGTTGGTGGAATCGTTGCGCGGCGTGGACACCACGGGAACGCTGCTCGCGGTGCTTGATCGCACGATGACGCCGATGGGCACGCGGCTGCTGCGTCAGTGGCTTCTCGCACCGCTGGTAGATCGTCAGCGCATCGACCTCAGGCTCGATGCCGTGAATGCCCTCGTCAGCGACGCAAGTGCGCGCGATGCGTTGCGCGCTGCGCTCGATGGCGTACGCGACGTCGAGCGGTTGGGGTCCAAGGCTGCAGCAGGCCGTGCCACACCCCGAGAGCTCGCAGCACTCGGTACGTCGCTTGGACGTCTTCCCGACGTGGAAGCAGCAGCGAAGCGCCTTGATGGCGCAGGGGTGATCGAGCGTCTCATGCAGCAGTGGGACAGCTGCGCCGAGATGGCGACGACGGTGCGGGCGACGCTGGTGGAGCGGCCACCACTGCAACTCGGCGACGACGCGACGATTGCCGTGGGAATAGATGCGGAGCTCGACGAGCTGCGCCAACTGCGCGACGGCGGCAAGGATGCGATCGCCGCGATCCAGAACGAGGAGCGGGCGCGCACCGGCATTCCGTCGCTCAAGGTCGGGTTCAATCGCGTGTTCGGCTACTTCATCGAGGTGACGAACACGAACCGCCACCTCGTGCCCACGGACTACCAGCGACGGCAGACGCTGACAGGTGCCGAGCGATACGTGACGCCGGCGCTGAAGGAGTACGAGGAAAAGGTGCTGACGGCGAGCGAGCGCATCGAGACGCGCGAGCGGTCGCTGTTCGAGGCATTGCGCGCATCCGTTGGCCGCGAGATCGGACGCGTGCAATGCTCGGCGCGGATCGTCGCAGAGCTCGACGTGCTGTCAGCGCTCGCCGACGTCGCGGCGCGAGAAGGCTATGCACGCCCGACGCTGACCGACGGCTTCGATCTCGAGATCGCTGGCGGGCGACATCCGGTGGTCGAGCGAATGATGCCGCGCGACAAGTTCATCCCGAACGACGTGAAGCTCGTCGCCGACGCGAGGCTGATCATCCTCACCGGTCCGAACATGGCGGGAAAGAGCACGATCCTGCGGCAGGTGGGATTGATCGTGCTCATGGCGCAGGTGGGCAGCTTCGTTCCGGCGACGTCGGCGACAATCGGAGTGTGCGACCGTCTATTCACACGCGTGGGCGCGAGCGACAACCTCGTGCGCGGGCAGTCGACGTTCATGGTGGAGATGGCCGAGACGAGTGCGATCCTGCACACGGCGACGTCGCGCAGCCTGGTGTTGCTCGATGAGATCGGGCGAGGGACGAGCACGTACGACGGCGTGTCGATTGCGTGGGCGGTGAGCGAGCACCTGCACGACCGTGTGGGCTGCAAGACGATCTTCGCGACGCACTATCACGAGCTGGTGCAATTGGCAGACGAATTAGTAGCCGTTCGAAACTATAATGTCGGCGTGCGGGAAGTCGGCGATCAGATCCTCTTCCTGCATCGGCTGCAGCCGGGAGGTGCCGATCGCTCGTACGGCATCGAGGTAGGGAAGCTCGCGGGCTTACCCGCGCCTGTGATCGCGCGTGCGCGCACGGTGCTCGCTTTGCTCGAGGGCGAGGCGGAGCATCTGGTGCCGGCACTGGCTCCGGCCGTGGCTGGATCGAAGCGGCCGCGTGTTGCCGTCGTGCCGCCCGACCAACTCGCGCTGTTCGCGCCGGCGGCGCGGCATGTGGTCGTCGACCGACTGCTCGCGGCGGACGTGAACAACCTCACGCCACTCGCTGCACTGCAGCTGCTGGCGGAGTTGGCCGAGCAGGCAAAGCGATGAACCGGCGAGTGATGATCGCCTTGATGCTCGCGAGTGCGGCCGCCTGCAGCGAGAAAGACACGACGCAGAAGATGGCGCAGGCGCTGCAGGTGGGTTCGGCGCACCCCGACGAGGTGCCCAGGGTCCTCAACACCGAGTTGCCCTTTCGGTATCCCGCCGCCCTCTACGCTCGGCGCGTCCAGGGGAACGTCACGTTGCGACTGTTCGTGGATCACGACGGCCAGGTGCGCTCGGACTCGACGCGCATCGAGGAGTCGAGCGGATACGCCGCACTGGACTCAGCGGCAGTGAAGGGCTCGCAGGAGCTACGTTTCGTACCGGCGAAACTGCGAGGAGAGGCGATGGCGACAACGGTGCTCTTTCCTGTCTACTTCCGTCATCCGGAGGCAACTGCGCTTCCGGGTGACACGATCCTGAACAAGCGCGGACTTGCTCCATGATGCGTAACACCCGCCCGTACGACAGCGTCATCGACACGATCGGTTGGACGCCGCTGATCCGTCTTCACCGTGTGACGCGAGGGATTCGCACGCCGGTGTACGGCAAGGCGGAGTTCTTCAATCCGGGTGGCTCGGTGAAGGACCGCATCGGCATGCCGATCATCGAACAGGCGGAGCGCGAAGGAAAGCTCAAGCCGGGCGGAACGATCGTCGAAGGGACGAGCGGCAACACCGGCGTGGGTCTCGCGATCGCAGCGGCGCTCAAGGGTTACAAGTGCATCTTCACGATGCCCGACAAGATGTCGCAGGAGAAGGTGCGGTTGTTGAAGGCGTTCGGCGCAGAGGTGATCGTCACACCGACGGCTGTCGCGCCGGACCATCCGGACAACTACGTGATGATGGCGAAGCGCATCGCGGAGGAGACGCCGAATGCGATCCTCGCGAACCAGTTCTACAATCAGGCGAATCCGGACGCACACTACGCGACGACGGGTCCCGAGCTGTGGGAGCAGACGGAGGGGCGGATCACGCACTTCGTCGCTGCGGCAGGGACGGGCGGCACGATCACGGGCGTCGGCCGCTTTCTCAAGGAGAAGAACCCGAAGATCAAGATCATCTCGGGTGATCCGCAGGGGTCGATCCTGGCCGAGCTGTGGCGGAGCAAGGGGACGAACAAGATCGAAGGCGCGCCGTACAAGATCGAAGGCATCGGACAGGACAAGTTGCCGAGCACGCTCGATCTGTCGGTCGTCGACGATTATCGCACCGTGAGCGATCGCGACGCCTTCGCCATGGCGCGCCGGCTGACGCGCGAAGAAGGCTTGTTCGTCGGCGGGTCGGCGGGGTTGATCACGCACATCGCGCTGCAGGTGGCACGCGAGGTGGATGATCCCGAGGCGTGCATCGTGACGTTTCTCTGCGACACGGGCGAGCGGTATCTCTCGAAGCTGTACAACGACGAATGGATGCGAGAGAACCAGCTCCTCGAGCCGGACCGTGTCACGCTCGGCGACCTGCTCGACCACAAGGGAGACGGTGCGCCGGCGGCAGTCGTGAGTACGGCGCCGGGACAGATGGTGCGTCAGGCGCTCGGGCTCATGCGGCTGCACGATGTGTCGCAGCTGCCCGTTCTGGACGACGGCAAGTGCGTGGGGAGCGTCACGGAGTATGCGTTGACGCAGCGCGGGCTGGAGAGCTCGCGGTTCCTCGATGCTGTTGTCGGTGAGGTGATGGACGAGGCGTTTCCGGTGATCGATGCCGGCCAGGCGGTGGAATCGGTCCAGAAGCTGCTATCGAAGGCGACCCCTGCTGTGCTGGTGGCTGAGGGGGAGACGATATCGGGGATCGTCACGCGGAGCGATATGCTTGCGTATTTGATGAATCGATAGGGGGTGCGGCGTGAACTGCGGCGATGCGGCGTACGGCGCGTCGTGCAGCGTGCGGCGTACTGCGTGCGGCGATTCACAGCGTTTGGCGATTACCACAGCGTCTCGGCGATTCATACAGCGAAACAAGTGGAGAAGTGTGCGGATAACAGTCTTGATGGGTGGGACCTCCTCTGAGCGCGACGTGTCGTTGGCGTCGGGGCTGCGGATTGCCGAAGCGCTCAGGACGCGCGGGCACACCGTCGCGGCGGTCGATACCGCCGAGGGGGCGCTGAGCGAGGCCGACGAGCGGCGGATGATCGCCGGCGGCGTGGTCAAGCAGCTTCCCCCAACGCCGGAAGAGCTGGCTCGGATGAAGGCCGAATCGGTGGCAGAGACCGCCGCCCGGCTGCCCAAGCGGGGAGACTGTGACGTCGCCTTCCTAGCGCTCCACGGTGGTTCGGGCGAAGATGGGACCATTCAGGCGCTGCTCGATCTTGCCGGCGTTCCCTACACGGGAAGCGGACACATGGCTAGCGCGCTGGCGATGGACAAGGATCTTTCCAAGCACCTCATGCGCGCGTACGACGTGACGACTGCCGATTGGCTCATGGCGAACGACCCGAAGTCGTTGCCGGATGTCGAGCAGGTTGTGTCTACACTCGGGCTGCCGCTGATCGTCAAGCCGTCGAAGCAGGGCTCCACCGTTGGGCTGTCGATCGTGAAGGAGCGCTCCCAGCTGCACTTGGCGATTCGGGAAGCGTTCAAGCACGACGACGAGGTGATGCTGGAGAGCTTCATCGCAGGGCGGGAGTTGACCGTGTCGATCCTTGGCGACAGGGCGCTTCCGGTGGGTGAGATCATCTCGAAGAAGGAGATCTACGACTACGAGGCGAAGTACACGCCGGGGATGGCGGAAGAGATATTCCCAGCGGCGCTGAGTGAATCGGAGGCCGCAGCAGTACAGGAACAAGCACAGCGGACGTTCCGCGCATTGAAGTTGAGCGGTTGCGCACGCATAGATTTCCGCATGACGACCGATGGACAGTTCTACTGCCTCGAGGCCAATACACTTCCCGGAATGACGGCGACCAGTCTCGTACCCCAGGCAGCAGCGGCAGCAGGAATCACCTTCCCGGAGCTATGCGAACAGATCGCACTGCTGGCCACGGACGCGCAGGCGTCGTCATGAGCCCCGGAAAGGGCAGGCTACCAAGCTTGAGCGCAGCACTTGCCGGCATACCGGCTGGCGTTCAGACGCTCGGTCCATGGACTGGACGGCGGCAACTGTTCGTGAAGTTCGCCGGCGAAGCGGAAACGGCGACGATTTATACGGCCGAGGCGCTGCGCGGGGAGCTGACCCGCCTGACGGGGCGCTCGCGGTATCACTCGGTGGCAATCGTGGGGCGAGATGCGCTGGCGGAGGAGGAGTTCCTGGTGGCGGCGTTCAGCCAGGCTGGTCCGCTGCCGCTGATGATCGACCACGACGGCCAGCGTCCAGAGGCGCTCGAACGCCTGCTGCATGCAATCGCGCTGGTACAAGTCTCGCTCGATGGGAATGAAGGGGCGGCGGCGATCGAGCGGGTGTGTGCGACGATCTCCCTGGCAGCGAAAAAGCAGGTGGCGCACGCGGTGGCCATCGTTCCGAACGAAACCCTGAGTGACGGGCCGCTTTTGCGGATCGTCGAGCAGGTACACGAGGCGAGCGGGGACGCGCAGATCGTCGTGCATCCGGTGGTGGATCGCGAGGTCGAGCGCGACAGGCGGTGGGTGTTGTGGCTGCAGCAGGCGATGGCGGTGCATGCCGACGTGCGCATCCTGCCGAGGTGGCCGGCGACGGCGGCGCGGTGATGACGAGTGAAACGGACCGGAACTCGCAACAAAGGTTCCGGTTAGTACGTTGAAGAAAGAGGAGCTCGCACGGCGCGAGCGCATTCCCGTTCAGCAGCTGCATCGCAGCACCGGCAGATGGCGACTTCACTCCCATACG